>JABJOR010000066.1 GCA_018664265.1 Rhodospirillales bacterium | reverse complement strand
GTTACCCGGCACCGTATTCCCGTGGAGCCCGGACTTTCCTCCCTTTGCGATTGACCTAAGCCTCACAAAGAGCAGTCGTCCAGCCGTCTGGCAGCGAAGCGATAGCACAAAATATCTAGTGCGGTCAAAGCCTGCATGCAGTATAGGACATAATTATGATAAATTTGCGCATCCCACACCTCGATGAACTGCCAGAACTCAGCGAATTGTGCATGCGCTCCAAGGCTGTTTGGGGCTATGACAAGGCGTTCATGGATGCCTGCCGAGAAGAACTTACGATTGCCCCGGAAGGCCTGAAAAAAGATTATTTCCAGTTAGCTGAAGACACCAGTGGCATTCTTGGCGTGGCTCAGATAGCAATAAAGAACGAGCAAGCCGATCTTGAATTATTGTTCATTGATCCTGATAAGATGGGAATGGGCGCAGGACGCATCTTGTTTGAATGGGCAACAGAAAAGGCTCGATCGCTAGGTGGTATAAGGATGATTATTGATGCCGACCCGGAAGCTGCACCTTTTTATATCCACATGGGTGCAAGAGAAATCGGCAAAACAGCTTCGGTGTCTATTCCTGGACGTATGCTGCCACAACTGGAATATACCTTGAGTTAATACTCAAACGGAACTGGTCTGGGCCACTGAGCAATCCCGGCATCCGCAAGGCGTTGCCAATCAAACAACTCACCAGGGTCTTGCTTGCGTTCAGGGGCCACATCACTATGACCGACCACATTGCAGGCCGAAATATCATGGCGGCTGAGAATATCTTTGCAAAGATCAATCAGTGTTAGCATTTGAGCTTCTGGAAACGCGCGATAGCCAAACTCGTGCCCCGGATTAACCAGCTCAATTCCGATGGAATGCGCATTTACATCGGTGATTCCACGCCAGTAAGAAACACCTGCATGCCAGGCTCGTCTGTTTTCGTCCACCATTTGATAGAGCGTCCCGTCTTCATCAATCAGATAGTGGGCACTCACTTGCGCCTCAACATCACAAAGGCGAGCCAAAGCGTCTTCGCAATTTTTCATGCCAGTATAATGTATGACCAACATATCTACCGATGTTTCAAGTGGTCGCTCATTATGGTTTGGTGATGGCCGCTTGATCATTTTATCAATCCGCTGGTATTACGGCGCGTTTTGCCCGTAGTTGGATAATAGCAACACCGACAAGAACAATAGCACCACCCACAATTTTTTCCAAAGTCATCTCCTCACCCAACAAGATAATTCCGGAAAGGGCTCCCAGCACAGGCGTAAGCAGGGCAAACGGTACAATCTGGGCGACATCATAACGTGCCAATAGTGAATACCAGATTCCATAAGCAAGCCCCGTTGCACAAATCCCCATATATCCAAGCAATCCCCAAATGTAATATGGCGAGGCAAGCAAAGCCTCGACTTGACCTTGTTCAAGAACATAAGAAGCAATGAATAATTGTGGAGCAGCAAAAACGGAGAACCAGGCCGTTAATTGCAAGATATTTACGGGGCCAATACTCTTGATGTAAACGTTTACATAACCCCAGCTCAAACTGCAAAACACCAGCAATAAAACATAGTAGTTTGCTTCCCAAATATCCGGTTGCCCTGCAAGCAAAGCCACGCCGACAAAGGCGACGACGACCCCGAATGTTCGATACCAGCCAAATTTCTCGCCTAATAACAGCCATGCAAACAACGCGGCAAACGGTGTTCCAAGCTGGGTAATGATTGCCCCGATTGCCGCATCGACGCCCCCCATTCCGATAAACATAGACCCGTGATGAAATAACCCCTGCACCACAGAAACAACGATCACAGGCTTCCACATACCCTTCGGCATTGGAAAAAACCAAAGCAGCACAGCAGCAACAAAAACAAACCGGAGCGCCGTTACAAACAGCGGTGGTACATACCCAACGGCGACCTTGATAACAGCATAATTAACACCAAACAAAACCGTAGCTAAAGCTGCCAAGAAGTAATCACGTAGGGACAATTGTGTTTTACCTATTTTATGCCGCGCAATTTGCAGGCCTTGTCATAGGCAGCATTGAACGTCGCCATTCTCTCGTTTGCCAGATCGATGAATTCCTGTGGCAGGCCTTGCGCCATCAATTTGTCAGGATGGTTTTCACGAATTAACTTACGATAATGCGATTTGAGATCAGCGTCGCTGACATCCTTGCCGATATCAAGAATTTCATAAGGGTCTTCGGCATCAACCCCTTTAACAAAGGTATCTTCCAGACGTTGAAAGTCAGACATGGAAAAGCCAAAGATAATGGCGACTTTGCTGAGATACTCTTTTTCTGCAGGATGATACTCACCATCAGCCATTGCTATATGGAACAAAGCCCCCAGGAGTTCTTCCAGCATATTCCGATTGTTTGAAAAAATTTGAGCAATCTGACGCGCATAAGGCTCGAACCCTTGTGAATCTTGTTTTGCCTCATTAAATAGTCGACCAACTTCGCTTGCTTCAGCTTGAGGAATACTAAATACTTTTCGAAAGGCAGCAACTTCATCACTGGTCACACGACCATCAACTTTTGCCAATTTAGCACCAAGCACGATAACCGCCATAGTAAAGGCCATCTGTTTGTCTTGCGAGCCACCACCTGTGACAGTTCCGTCATTCGGCATAGTTTCGCGCATGCGATCCATGGCATGCCCGGCACCGACTCCCATGAGCGCACCCAGAGGCCCGCCAAGTGCAAACCCGGCAACGCCGCCAATAACCTTTCCCCAAATTGACATTAACTCATTCTCCAAATATACGGTTTAAATTTTTTGGCATCCTGCCATCAGTCCATATCAATGCATCTGGAACATGGCAAAAGTAAGTCAACAACTGTACCTTTGCCCGGTTCACTCTGAACATTTATGTCTCCTCCGTGAAG
>JABJOR010000065.1 GCA_018664265.1 Rhodospirillales bacterium | reverse complement strand
GATAACAGGTTCAAAGTAATAATCCAGCCTTTGGTGAAAATTGCCCAAGCCACATTCTGGCGTTATTGAGCTTGAATTCTTACAAAAGCCACACATATATTTCAGTATGAACACAGAAAACGTATACACAGAGACCACAGCTGGTGTGACCATCCACGTCCAACCTGTTTTTTTGGACCATCAGTCTGAACCACAACAAAATCACTTTGTTTGGGCCTACCATGTGCGCATTGAAAACAATGGCGCAGAATCCTTCCAACTTATAAGTCGGTACTGGCGTATCACGGACCTCTCGGGAAAAGTATTCGAAGTTCAAGGTGATGGTGTTGTTGGGGAACAGCCTGTCTTGAAACCCGGGGATGCCTATGAATATTCCAGCGGCACGCCATTGGATACACCGTCAGGGTTTATGAGTGGTACTTACACCATGTTAACAAAGGCAGGGCAAAATTTTGATGCAGTCATCCCTGCATTTTCACTCGACAGTCCTCATCATATTGCTCAGCTTCATTGACTGTAAATTTCTTTATTTAAAAATGTGATGCATATCACTGCATGATTGAACTTGAGAGTGTATTCTCATAGTCAACATCAGATGATGTTTTTGTTCTTGATACTGTCAAATTCAAACGACATGGCAACCCTTTGGAAACAAAGAGGACGCAAAGCTTCCGGCCTAAAACTGAAACCCTGGAAACAGGGCTTTAGCCAAGGTAGCGGGGCAACCGAAAGGAAGGCGATTATGTATACTCCCTCAGTAATATTCCTACAAAAAATGTGGTATATGTGGGCCAGTATTTTCAGCCCCATACCCTATGGTGATCCTTATATAGCCTTTGTCGCATTGTTCTTCGTATTGATTGGTTTTAGTGCTCTGATTTTGAATATCAATTTCCACCGCACATCCATGAAGAAATATTCAAAAAATGAAGATCGCCTGAAAACCTGGTGCAAAGTGATGAATATCTACTGATGCATCTTGGTGATTGCTTTGTGGTCCAGCGTTGGTGATATTGTACACATCTGTAACCAACCAGAAGCAAAATCGTGAAAAGCCTTAAAAAATCCACTCGAAAAAACCGTAGAAATCGAAATAAGCCTAATTCTTTGACTCCTGGAAAGAGTGTGCCTGCGCGCGAGGTGACAGCCAAGATTATTGAATTGGGGCGCCATGCTGATGGTGTCGGCACGGTAAATGACGAAGGTGAAGTGGCGCGCTGTTTTGTGCCCTTTGCTCTGCCGGGTGAAACTGTGCGCATCTCTGTTCAAGGCAACAGTGCAATTTTATTAGATGTTCTGGAAAAATCACAGCAACGTATTGAACCTTTCTGTGCGCATTTTACAAAATGCGGCGGATGTGTAATTCAGCACTTGAATGAGGATGCTTATCGAACCTGGAAACGTAATATTGTTGTAACAGCATTAGTTAATAAAGGGCTTGGCGGTAACAGTGTCGGTGAATTAATCGATGCTCATGGGGCAGGGCGAAGGCGCCTGAGTCTTCATGTTCGCGCAATCAAAGGCGGCTGGAAGGTTGGCTTTATGATTGCGGGGTCGCACCAAATTCTCGATCTGGACAGATGCCCTGTAGCAGTTCAGGATTTACAGAAAGTCGTGCCTCTTGCGCGCGTTTTGGCATCGGCATTTAAAGATACTGGTCGTGATCTCGATATCCGGTTTACCGAAACAGCAGAGGGGTTGGATTGTGATATCACAGGGGCTAAGGCGGAAGGCTATGATACTTTAGCTGATCTGGCAGACTGTGCAGAAGAACATGACTTGGCGCGTGTGTCCGTTGGTGGTGATATAATTGTTGAGCGCCGTAAGCCTTATCTGGTTATGGGGACTGCTCGTGTGACGCCACCCTCAGGAAGCTTCCTGCAGGCAACAACTCTTGGCGAAGAAACATTGGCGGAACTGGTGCGTGAATATGTCGGACCAGATTGTACAACTGTTGCAGACTTATTCTGTGGTGTTGGATCATTTGCATTGCGATTGGCAGAGCAGGTCCCTGTTTATGCCGCCGATAGTAACGAGGAAGCGATAAATGCTCTTGATTATGCCTATCGTCATACCTCAGATTTGAAACCAGTAGATGCCAAAGATCGGAACCTGTTCAAGAATCCCTTGAGTGAGTTTGAATTAAAACCTTTTGATGTGGTGGTTTTCAATCCCCCACGTGCAGGTGCCGAGGCGCAGGTCAGAGAGCTTGTCACGTCTTCAATTAACCGAGTGGTTGCTGTATCTTGTGATCCTGCAAGTTTTGCGCGGGATGCGGAAATTTTATGTAGTGGTGGTTTCACACTGGACAAAGTTACCCCGGTTGACCAGTTTAAATGGTCTTCCCATATTGAAGTTGTCGCATTGTTTACACGCGCTAATTCTTCTTAATTCATTAGCCCTCAGGCTTGATATGTAATGTCGATTATGCCGGATAAACCGCCGTTGATAATATTGATAGCCGTTACGGCTGTTGGGCCGCTTGCGATCAACATATTCTTACCCTCCATGCCGGGCTTGGCGCTGGATTTAAATACAGATTACGCCATGGTGCAGCTGACACTATCGCTTTATCTGGTTGGACTATCCGTTGCGCAACTTGCCTATGGCCCACTGTCAGATCGATATGGTCGCAGGCCATTAATGTTAATCGGGTTAAGTATATTTCTGCTTGGAACAATTATTTGTGTCATGGCGCCGACAATATTGATTTTGATTGCAGGGCGAATTTTACAAGCCATAGGCGGGTGTGCAGGGGTTGTGCTTGGCCGGGCCATGGTGCGTGATATTTATGACCGTGACCACTCGGCAAGCATGATCGCGTATATCACCATGGCAATGGTTGTCGCCCCTATGATGGCACCAACCATTGGTGGTGTGCTGGATGAATGGTCTGGTTGGCGCTCCAGTTTTGTTTTTGTGTTTGTTGTTGGCGTTTTAGTTCTTGCAGGAGCGTTATTGCTTCTCGCAGAAACGCATGGGCCATCACGCCGAAAAGCAGCTAAGCAAATCAGTACAGGTTTTAAAGGGCTGCTCCGCATACCAGCATTTTATGGATATACATTTCAGCTTAGCTTCTCCTCTGCAGTGTTTTTTGGGTTTCTTGGCGGTGCACCTTATGTCGTTGTTGAATTGATGGGCTATCCACCATCGACCTTTGGATTATATTTTATCATCGTATCAATTTGTTATATGAGTGGAAACTTTACAGCAGCACGGGTGTCAACGCGTGTTGGTACGGATCGAATGATTTTAATTGGAACTACAATTTCCATCCTAGGGGCTTGGGCGTTGGCTGGTGTTTACTTGTCTGTAGGGTTGGAGCCTCTGACATTGTTTGGCTGCATGGGAATGATCGCTCTGGGCAATGGCATTTCTATTCCAAATGGTGTTGCCGGAGCTATCAGTGTAGACCCCAGTCAGGCTGGCGCAGCATCCGGCATTAGCGGCTTTACCCAAATGTCCTTTGGTGCGCTGTCGTCAATGCTTGTTGGTAGTTTGCTGGTTGATACGGCGGCACCGCTAGTCATCGTAATGGCTGTTGGAGCAACAATTTCTTTTACCATACATATTGTAGGTGTCCGTATATTTAGACATCATCCAAGCATCTGACCGCCATCGGCTGCGATCGTTTGGCCTGTGATCCAATTCGCTGCATCAGATGCCAGAAAAACAGCAAGATTGGCGATCTCTTCCGGTGTCCCCATTCTGCCAAAAGGACAATTCGCGAGCTCCTCTTCATAAAATTCAGGGTGGTTTATTTTGTTGTCATCCCAAACACCGCCATCAAACAGGATGGAGCCAGGGGCAATACAGTTGACTCGAATATTTTTTGGAGCAAGCTCAGCAGCATGTGTAGACGTCAGGTGAATAACAGCGGCCTTAATTGCACCATAAGGGGGTAAGGAATTAGCCCCGGTCATCCCGGAAATTGATGATATATGAATAAGACTGCCACCGCCTGCGGCTTCTATCATTGGGATAGCTTGCCATGAAGCGCGCACCAATGCCATCAAGTCAACATCGATACTTTTGCGCCAGCCTTCTTCATCATCATCTGTGCCAAATCCGGATGGATTATTGACAAGTACATGCAGTTCTCCAAGTGCGTCTTTGGCTTCACAGAAATATTGTTTGAGGGCGTTCGCATCGGAAACATCACATTGTGCCGCATGCACTGTTCCGCCAAATGATAGTAGCTCATTACGCGTTTCTTCCAGGGCTTCAGCACCTCGTGCACATATAGATACATTGGCACCTTCGCGCGCCATTCCTATTGCAATTGCCTTTCCGATGCCTTTGCTTGCACCAGTGACAACAACGCCTTTATCTTTTAACCCTAGTTCCATGATAGCCCTTTCACTTTTGACGGTTTGCCATAACCAGTAGGCCTTTATAGGTCTGATCCGTCAAGAGATGAAAGAGGGCAGGGTTATGCTGCCTTGGAAAAATGCGTACTCATGGCACCGAGTAAAGCCTGGTATATTGGATCGCAGAATTCCTGAACGCCGCCTTCTTCAGATCGCCAGCTTGATGTCCATTCAATAAAGGTTCCATCACCAATTGTAATTGGTGCCAACTGGACTTCACCGCGATAGCCGGTGATTTTTGATTTTGAAAGAACATCGGGACCATCATCAATGCTGTATCGAATGTAGTAACTATCGTCATCAAGTTCCAGCAAGGTCTCATGGAACGCGTTATTCAATACCCGACCTGCACCAACTTCTGTAGACCCTTTGCTGCCGATGATTTCTACGGTTTCAATAACGCCTTCTGCCCAGGACATATCATGAAAATTTCGGATGGTATCCCATACTTCATCAATTGAAGCGGATAAAACGCAACTGTTGTAACACGTCATTATTTTCCTCCATTATTGATAGATAGGGTAGTTAATAATCATTCTAAACAATGGCACGCTATCATAGAGCGTTCGAGAATAATAGTAGCTATAGGAATTAGGTCGAAGAAGATATAATCTTGCAGGAATCAGGATAGGTTTTAATTTTTAGAACTTCACCATCCTGTAGATATCTCTGAAGACGTTCCCAATATTCTACGGTCATCAGTTCGCCGTGCACATTTCTAAACAGATAAATTAAATCCCTGGTTGGAATGCGTAAACCAGATTCCATTTCTTCTGGCAAAAAGATTACGCCATCTTCAAAATACCAATCTGGAATGTCTTCTTCTCCGTCAAAGCGATTTGTGTTCGTGCGAATTTTGACTTCCGTGAAAGTTTCCAGTGCGTCGTAATCAAATAGATAAACTTTTTGGAAAGGGCTAACGCCATAGTTCCTGCCATCAAGATCCTTATTGAAGATATTGGCCGATGCATTGTTTTTTATACAGTGGCCCAGATTGATAATAGCTTGGTGGGCATCTTCAACGGATGCTGTTTCCAAATAGACTGGTAGTGGGATTAATTTGGTTTGAACAATCAGGTGTTTGAAAGTAACCAGATTTCTTTTGACTGAAACAGTCTCATCTGCCTCAAGAATTAATTCATCAAGAAGGTCTTTTGCAAACCAGTTTACTGGAAGTTTGACGTTCCAGAAAATAACATTGTCGAGCATACTCCCGGTTCTGTTAATGGCATGCACAAGCCCATATTTCTGTAGAACTCCGTCGATGCCATCAAACGTATCCCATTTGTAGCCATCCGTCGGCTTGTTGCGTATGATCTTTAATACATAATTTGATGAGGGGGCAGAAAATCCGATGGCAACTGTCCCTCGAAAGCCAATGGCTGTATCAAAATGATCATTAGAGGTTTCCAGCTCATTGCGCAATTCATCCATCACTGCGACTTTGCCAATGTGGTTAAACCCAATTGTTGAATAATGCAGCCCTAAAGGGCGCCTTGGCATGATCTCATAAAGAAATGCACACAGTTCGTGATAATGCTCGCTGTTGACAAGAAAATTTGCTAACGTGGAACTGAAAATATTATGGGCCTGATCTTCTGTGGTTAAAACGGCATCTACAAAGATACCATCTTCATCATTTTCCATAACG
>JABJOR010000064.1 GCA_018664265.1 Rhodospirillales bacterium | reverse complement strand
GTGTTGAATTCAAGGTTGTCGAGGGTTTAACGTGGGATCAGGTTCTTGTCGGTGCAAAGAACCAAACGGTTGATATGATCCCTGTGATAACAGACAACGAAGAGCGTCGGGAGTTCTTGCATTTCACCCCTGTTTATCTACCCACGCCCACAGTAATTATCACACGGGGAGATTTTCCAGATATCCGGGAGCTTGCGAATTTATCGGGGAAGCGCCTCGCATATCCGACAGGGTACTCGCAAATTTCAAACATTCGAGAAAACTACCCGTCGATTGAAGTTATAGAAGTTCAAAATATGTTGGAAGCAATAAAAGCCGTAGCAAATGGTAAAGCTGACGCGACCCAAGGCAATTTGACGGTTATGAGCTACCTTCTTCAAGAAAACAACATCACCAACATCAAAGTTGCGGCCCCGGCAGACACCAAGGATAGTGGATTGAGCATGGGGGTCCGCAAAGATTGGCCAGAGCTAATACCTATTCTTAAAAAAGCTTTGTCCTCCATTACCCGTGAAGAAAGCCAGGCTATTCGCGGAAATTGGGTTTCAGCAGCCCTTACAGAACCGGACGCCCCCCTTGTCGATATATCTTCTGAAGAACGACAGTGGTTGGAGCAACATGGAATATTCAAACTGGGCGTTGATCCCGCCTGGGCACCCTTCGAATTTGTTGATGAAAAGGGGGCATATAGTGGTATTGGTTCAAGTTATGTAGACATGGTTGGTTCCCGACTGGGTATAACCATGACCCCACAATCTGGCCTGTCCTGGACAGAGATTATGGATCAGGCAAAAACAGGTGATATTGATATTATACCAACGATAGCGCGAACACCTGAACGTGAGAAGTTCCTTAATTTTTCAAATCCATATATGTCTTTTCCCATGGTTATAACGACCAGAAATGATGCGACATTCACTGATGGTCTGGATAGCCTTGCTGGGAAAAAGGTTGGTGTTGTTGACGGGTATGTCACCCAAGAACTAATTGGAGCTAATCATAAGGACCTTATCGTCGTTGCAGTTAAAAACCTTGCCGAGGGCCTTCGTCAATTAAATGAGGGAAAGATCGACGCCTTCGTCGATAATTTGGTGACCATCACCTATGAGCTGCATAAGTCTAGTTTAACCAACCTTAGAATCGCATCGCCGACCAAATACAGATTTGAATTGGCAATGGGGGTTCGCAAGGACTTACCTGAGCTCATCCCAATATTAAATAAGGCATTAGAGACAATCAACGAACGTGAACACGCCGCCATTGTCAATTCATGGACGGCTATTCAGGTTAGCTATGGTATCGACACCAGAACAATTTTGATTTGGGCGATCCCGGTGGGATTAGGGATAACAATTTTCGTAATCCTCGTTGTTCTATGGGCGCGTTATGTTCAAAAACAAAAACTGATCGTCGAGCAAAGCGAGAAACGTCTGAGTTCAATTATTGAAACTGCACCTGACGGTATTATCGTCATCGATGGTAAAGGAATTGTTCAGACATTCAGCCCGGCGGCTGAGGATGTTTTTGGCTACACTCGCGAAGAGATTATAGGGGAAAATGTGAGCCTGTTGATGCCCGAAGAGATGGCGGCACTTCACGACGGATATCTCTTGCGTCATGCCGAAACGGGCCAGAGCAATATTATCGGAACCGGACGTGAAGTTGAGGGAAAGCGGAAAAACGGCGAAGTCTTTCCCATGGGTCTCAATATAGGTGAGACACAAATTGGCGGTCAGCTCTTCTATACAGGAAGTATCCGCGACATCTCGGAACGCAAGCAGAGGGAGCAAGAACAGGCACGCACATTAGAGAGCATGTACGCGATTATGGAAGGCATCGATTATGGGGTTTTATTCATGGATTCCAATTTTCGCGCTCTGGTATTCAATAAGGCATTTAGGGATTTATGGAGAATATCCTCAGAGTTTCTGGACACCTGTCCGACGATGGAAGAAATCTTATACTATAATCGCTACAATGGCATCTATGACGTCGATGACAATGATTTTGACGAGTTCGTTCAACAAAGAGTAAACGACGTAAAGTCTGGCAACATTCCTCCGACTGAATTACGGCGCGCTGACGGCAAAACATATATCTACCAAAATATATTGCTTCAAAATGGCGGAGCAATGCTCACCTATTTCGATATCACAGAGCGGAAACGGGCTGAAGAAGAACTGGCAAGTAGAACAAATCTGTTACAGGCCGCTCTTGGTTCTATAACGCAAGGTCTTGCTGCTTTTGATAAAGACCTTAAGTTGATTTCCTGGAATGACCAATATTTGAAAATTCGAGAGTATCCTGAAGAACTGGTTCACACCGGGGCTGATTTTAGATCGTTGGTAGAATATGATTTTAAGCGCCAAGAATTTGGTGTTGATAGCCAAGAGCTCACCGTTCAAATGCAGGTAGATCGGGCTATGAAGTTCGAACATCATGAATTTGAGCGCCAACGCCCTGACGGATCATATATTGAAGTCCGTGGCGGCCCAATCCCCGGTGGTGGTTTCGTTAGTACCTACTCCGACATCACCGAGCGCAAACAGGCCGAGGTAGAACTTCACGACGCCAAGGAGAAAGCCGAGGCCGCAACAAAATCCAAGGGAGAATTCCTGGCTGCCATGAGCCACGAAATCCGCACCCCCATGAACGGTGTGGTCGGAATGATTGATCTGCTGCAGCAAACCAAGCTGGAGGGGGATCAGCGACAGATGACCGGCACTATTCGGGATTCTGCCTACGCTCTGCTCACCATCATTAACGATATCCTTGATTTCTCAAAAATTGAAGCCGGGAAACTGGACCTTGAAGAAATCCCCGTCTCGCTTACCGATGTGGTCAATGGTGTGGCAGATACGCTGGCACCAACGGTGCGAGCGAAGGGCATTGGCATCAAGACTTATGTTGATCCGGATATCCCCGATGCGGTCATTGGAGATCAGGTTCGTATTCGCCAAATCCTGTTCAACATTGGTGGCAACGCCGTCAAGTTCACGGAATCGGGTAAAGTTCTGATCCGCGCCGATAGACTTCCGCCCAAATCCAAAGACACTGTCACCATTCAGTTCAAGGTTATTGATGACGGCATTGGCATTCCCAAAGCAGCGCAAGCCACATTGTTCCAGGCATTCTCTCAGGTTGATGCATCAACCACCCGGAGGTTTGGCGGCACGGGTCTGGGGCTTACCATTTGCCAACGCCTCGTTGAGTTTATGAAAGGCACGATCGGGGTCGAAAGTGAAGATGGTGAAGGCTCAACTTTCATTGTAACGGTGACGCTCCCTATTGCCACGGAACACGAATTCAAGAGCGATGGTCATGATCTGAAGGATTTGAATATCCTGTTGGCTATCAAAGACGAAGACGTACAGAACCTCTGGCCACGCTACCTTGAGCAGTGGAATGCATCGGTGACAAGGGCAGAGGATTTGGACCAGATAAAATCTCTGTTGCTGGATGCAAGCAGTAGCGGATCTCCCTTTCATGTTGTTGGCATAGATTCCAGCTGGAACACCAATAGGAGTGATAAAGGTTGAAATTCCACCAATTAATGGGTAAGTAAATGTTCCCCAAGTAAGAGTGTAGTCTTGAATTCCTCCACTGAAGTTTACCATAGCCCCTCCATCAGCTAATCCGAAACAGCTTGCATTTGTTGCTGTGTAAATTGATGATAGTTCGGAAGGCTC
>JABJOR010000063.1 GCA_018664265.1 Rhodospirillales bacterium | reverse complement strand
TATGAGCACCGATAAAAAAATCATCCGCTTTGAAAAACACGGCCCCGCAAACACGAACATGTCGAAAATGACTCTAAGCCAGGAAGATTTTCAAGGCGAGCTGCCAGAGCAAACCCTGCACGTCTATTATGAAGACGCTGACCTGGGACTGAGCCTTGGTATATGGACGACAACCGATATGCAGGAAGCCTTCGGCCCCTATCCCGGCGATGAATTCATGTTGGTTCTTGAAGGCCAGGTTTCCATGGAACATGGTGATGGCAAAAAAGTAGCCGTCAAGGAAGGTGAGTGTTTTTGCATTCGCAACGCCATTCCCACCAGTTGGAAGCAGGTCGGGTTTTTGCGTAAATTCTATATGACTTACGACAACCCAAAGGCTGCAACACCAGACATCAAATCCGCAGATGGCGGTGTCCTGGTGCTTGATGCCGATGCGCTGGCTGGCGGTATGACTGTCATGGACAGCACAGCCCCATTCGACATAAACGGCAATGCCCCGGTCCAAAAAGATAATATTGCGTTCACCAATGATGCTGGAAACATGTTTGTCGGTATGTGGGACAGCACTGCGTTTGAGAGCGAAATGAAGCCCTTCCCATGCTATGAATTCGTAAGATTGCTGGAAGGCGACATCACCATCACCGAAGGTGACGGTACAGTGCATGAATTCACAAGTGGCGATATGTTCTTTATTCCTGAAGGAACAGTTTGCAGTTGGAAAACCACCGGGTATGTGAAAAAGTTCTATTCCATCCTTGATACATCCGCTTAGCAAGGGGAACCTCATGGCCATATTAGAACCAACCAGTATTGAAGGCGTTGTCCGGTCCGTATTAATAAACGGGAATGCGGATTCTGGCCTCGCCACGCAACAGGTTGGCTCTGTAAAGGTCAGTTATGAAGGCTTTGAAGGGGACAGTCATTCAGGCCTGACCAGAGGGTCCTGCGTTCGTGTCAGGAAACAATACATTGAGGGAACGGAAATTCGCAACACCCGACAGATTTCCATTATATCCGAAGAAGAGCTTGCTTTTATTGCCGAGACTATGGGGGTAGCGGCACTAAAACCGGAATGGCTGGGAGCAAATATTTTGCTCTCAGGCATTCCGAGATTTACGCAAGTTCCACCATCTTCAAGATTGATTTTTTCCAGCGGTGCATCCCTTGTCATAGACATGGAAAATGGCCCCTGCAAATACCCGGGGGACGTCATTGAGAAATTCCTGCCCGGCTATGGCAAATACTTTTCAAAGTCAGCCATGGGTGTACGCGGCATAACCGCCTGGGTTGAAAAACAGGGCACTATCCGTGAAGGCGACACCATCGCCCTGCACATTCCACCACAACGAATTTACGAATGCTGAACATCTTATGAATCATCATCATACAAAACAAAAACCAGTCGCTGAAGTCTGGTATTCCATTGAGGCCTGCCCCGACAATATTATCAGATTAAGAGAATCACACATCGATTCCTACGCAGTCGGCGATATTTGGCTTGTTCGCGGCAACGAAAGTGATCTGGTCATTGATACGGGATGCGGCATTATCTCACCAATTCCGGTCATTGAATCCATAACCCAGCGACCTGTTACAGCTGTTGCCCTGAACTGTTATTATGATCACTCCGGCGGTTGGCATAACTTTTCAATGCGCGCCTGTCACCCCCTGGACGCACCATACCTTGCCAACCCCGATGCGGAGCAGGCTGGTGTCAGTGATTATCTGAACAATGAAACCATGTATTCCCTGCCCTGGGAAGGATACCGGGTAGAAGACTACAAAATGACCCAGGCTGAGCCAACCAGATTGGTCGAAGATGGTGATATATTTGACCTTGGTAATCGCACACTTGAAGTCCTGCATATACCGGGCCGATCTTCCGGCGGGCTGGCTATCTGGGAAGCTGCAACTGGCAGCTTATTCACCAGTGATATGCTCTATGATGGCAATCATGGGCTGGCTTGGCCTCCGGGCGATCCGAAAGTTTATTGCGCCAGTCTCCAGCGTATGAGAGACCTGCCTGTGAAATGTGTTTACGCAGGACACTATGGCCCCGTTGGCCGTGAAAGAATGCTCGAAGTTATAGATAAGCAACTCGCCGACCTTGCATAAACAAGGTTAAATCCCCAGATCAAAAAAGCCTGCTTGAAAGTCAAGTGCCTGTACCGTTAGATGCAAGCACTATGCACTTTCACTTGAACAACCCGGAGATTGCCTGTGTCCTTCACCACTCTTTCTGAAGCCACCTGTTTTGGCGGAACACAGGGCATTTATGCCCACCAGTCCCAGCAACTGGATTGTGAGATGAAGTATTCTGTGTTCGTTCCAGAAGCCGCCAGCAGCGAGCCCCGTCCTGTAGTATTCTGGCTATCCGGTCTGACCTGCACGGAAGATAATTTTACCGTAAAGGCTGGCGTACAACGCTATGCCAGTGAACATGGTCTGGTTGTGGTGGCCCCGGACACCAGCCCCCGTGGCGATGATGTCCCGGATGATGACGCTTACGACTTTGGGAAAGGTGCAGGGTTTTATCTTAACGCAACACAGGCCCCCTGGTCGAAACACTTCCACATGTATGACTATATCACGGGAGAGCTTCCCGCATTGATCTTCAAGAACTTTCCCGCACGGGCTGACGCCCAAGGCATCTTCGGACATTCTATGGGGGGCCATGGCGCATTGACTATCGCGCTTAAAAACCCCGGCACCTATCGCTCGGTTTCAGCCTTTTCCCCCATCGTTGCACCTATACAGGTTCCCTGGGGCGAAAAAGCCTTCACCGGGTATTTGGGAGAAGATCGCGAAGCCTGGAAGTCTTATGACGCATGCGAATTAATTAAATCCGGTGCCCGGTTTGATGGTGAGATTCTCATTGATCAGGGTGACGCCGACAACTTCCTGGAAGAGCAGCTCAAACCTCAACTATTTGAAGCTGCCTGCAAGGATGCAGCTCAAGCCGTGACAATTCGTATGCAGTCAGGTTATGATCACTCGTACTATTTCATCGCATCCTTTATGAGCGATCACATGGCACATCATGCAAAAGCACTGTGTGATTAAACTACCGTATAAGTGGAACACCAAATGGCTGAGTTAAACAAAATACTGTACGCAGAAGACGAGCCGGATATTCAGGCCATTGCCAAGATGGCCTTGGAAACCGTTGGCGGCTTTGAAGTTGTGATTTGCAACTCGGGTCTGGAAGCTGTTGAAAAAGCGCCGGATGCAAATCCGGATTTAATACTGCTGGATGTTATGATGCCAGGACTTGACGGGCCAGAGACTCTAGAACGACTGCGCCAAATTGACAGCTTAAAAGAAACCCCGGTGATTTTTTTAACCGCTAAAGCCATGACAACGGAAGTTGAACGGTTTTTGAAAGCTGGCGCAATCGCTGTTGTTGCCAAGCCGTTTAATCCCATGACCCTCAGCGATCAATTGCGCGAGATTTGGACGGAAAACGGTTACTAAATTTTTCAGGAATTGGAGCGGGTGAGGGGAATCGAACCCCCGTATTCAGCTTGGGAAGCTGCTGCTCTACCATTGAGCTACACCCGCAAATGTCTAGTTTGACCCGTTTTTATGTATCTCAGCAATAACTTCTGCAGTAATTCTATCAACAATTCGTTTATGTGTACCATCCTCATTCATTGCTTTAATAGCCATATTTATAGGTTCAAGAAGATGGCTTTTATTCATTGATTTAGGGATACCAAGATAATTCGGGTCCAGTTTGTATGGAGGAGAGATCAAAACAAAATTATCTTTATGGTCCCTAAGCCATTTATGATCTGCAATCAGGCTTTCAAGAGCAATCCGACCGGGGCTTAACAGTATCGCGTCCAAACGGCCTTTCGCCAGCATTTGCATTTGGCCTTCCCTGTCAGCCGTCTCTACAATTTTAAACAAATTCCTGGCAATAGCAGATTCAAAATCATCTCCATAACTGGCGCCACGCTTTATGCCTATTTCCTTGCCTTTTAAGCTCTCCAAGCCATTAAAAGAAAACACTTTCTCTTTCGTTGTTACAAAGACAAGTTCATCGTAATAGAGTGGAAGAGAATAATCCCAAAGCTTCGCTCTTTCTTTTGTCTTGGAAAAGCCAATGATGCCACCTTTACCAGCTTCACTAGAAATAAAGACTCTTTTCCACGGGGCGAAAAAATAAGTAAATTCAATTCCGGTTCTTTTTGTTACTTCCTCAAGAATTTCAATTTGAATACCACGGGGCTCCCCATTGCTGCCTTCCCAATTTTTTGGCTTTGCGTGGGAGTCCGCAAATATATGCAGCGTCTCACCAGCATGACTGAATGATGAGAACAAAACCCCGATTAAAAATATAAATGTATAAAAGGGCTTCATAATAAACATTTTAAAACATCTATCTTTCAAGCACCGCCCGTTGAAGAGCACAATTGATGATACAAAAGTACCATGAATCATCGCAACAGTATACAAACCATAATATAACACCCGATTACGAAAATGTGATTTAACGTTTCCGGCTTTATCCAGTACAACTGAATGATCTATCAACAAGATGGCAAGATGATGCTGCAAACTCCTTTAGAACAGGTTCTTTTGACAGAACCGAGTCTCGATCCAGCGAAATTTCGCAACCCTGACACCACCGTCAAGGGCGAGCGACGTGCCGTAGTAGCCCTTACACGTCTGCGGACTCTGTGGTTCAATACGGGCAGCCTGTGCAATATCACCTGCAAGAATTGTTATATGGATTCCAGCCCGACCAATGATCAACTTGCGTACTTGAGCATCGCTGAGGTCAGCAGTTATCTGGAAGAAATCTCCAGTGATGACTGGGCTGTTGAAGAAATTGCCTTTACAGGCGGTGAGCCGTTCATGAATCCTGACCTACCACAAATGATCGAGTTGTCACTGGCGCAAGGCTACCATGCCTTGGTCCTGACCAATGCCATGAAACCCTTGCAACATAAACGCGCGAAGTTGCTGGACATAAAAAAACGCTATGGTAACGCCCTCACCCTGCGGGTTTCCATTGATCATTTCACTCGGGAAAGACATGAAGATATTCGTGGCGACAAAACCTGGGAGCCGATGATTACAAACCTGCGTTGGCTGGCTGAAAACAACTTCAAGCTGGCCGTTGCCGGACGCACTGTCTGGGGCGAGAGCGAAGAGGAATCCCGCGTTGGCTACGGCAACCTGTTCAAACGCGAAGGCATTTCCATTGATATCAATGACAAATCCGCCATGGTGTTGTTTCCGGAAATGGACGAGACCAACGACGTTCCGGAAATAACCATCCATTGCTGGGATATCCTCGGGGTCAGCCCTGAGTCCATCATGTGCGCAACATCGCGTATGGTCATCAAGCGCAAAGGTGCCGAGGCCCCGGTGGTCGCACCATGCACGTTGCTGCCATACGACCCCCAGTTCGAGTTGGGGACAAAGCTTTCAGACAGCGCACGCTCCGTTAAGCTCAACCATCCGCATTGCGCCCGCTTTTGTGTGCTTGGTGGCGCTTCATGCAGCGCGGACTAGAACCCATACTTGATCTAGGCACCATTAAAGAGCCACTGCTGATATTCGGTGGCCCGTATTCCAATCTACAAGCCACGCAAGCTATTTTGAAGCTGGCTGATGATCGCGGGTTTAAACCTCAACAAATTATTTGCACCGGAGATGTAGTTGCCTATTGTGCCAACCCGCTGGAATGTGTGGAGCTCATTCAAGATGCAGGCATTCACGTGGTCATGGGAAATTGCGAAGAATCGTTGGGATTTCAGCTTGAGAACTGTGGCTGCGGTTTTGAAGAAGACAGCGCCTGTGATCTGGCTTCACGTCAGTGGTTTAATTATGCACGATCGCGCCTTAATTCCCAGGCCCTGAGCTGGATGCAGGGCTTGCCCCGACAAATCATAACGACAATTAACAACCATCGGGTTGGCTTTATTCATGGCAGCGTTCAATCCATTAGCGGTTGGGTTTTTGCCTCTACTCCCGAAAGTGAAAAAACCCGACACCTGGACGCCCTTGGCTGTGACGCAGTAATTGGCGGGCATTGCGGGCTACCGTTTGCCTCAAAATTATCAGATGGGCGCCTGTGGGCAAATGCCGGTGTCATTGGCATGCCGGCAAATGATGGTACAAGCCGTGGCTGGTTTGCCACTTTAGAGCCGAAAAATAGCCAAATAAGCCTGAAAACAGAGGCTTTTCATTATAATTTCTCACAAAGCTCCCATGCCATGACCACAGCCGGGCTGAATGAAGGGTACGCCAAAGCCCTGAAAACAGGGCTTTGGCCCAATATGGATGTCCTGCCTGAGGCAGAGCGAGCTATATGCGGCAAAGAAATCTATTCAGAAAATATTCTCTGGTGACTGATTCTGCATTTTACCCCTGGACTTTTGTGCTCTAAGGTATGCGCCTTGAACAACCTTGAGACCAAAGCAGAAATAGCATGCCTAAAGATAAAAACGCCCCACGCCCCAGCCGCGAGGAAGCCGAAGATGCCATACGTGTCCTGTTACGCTGGGCCGGAGATGATCCCGCACGTGAAGGCCTGACCGACACCCCCGCGCGTGTCGTACGGTCCTATGAAGAATTCTTTGCAGGATATAATATTGATCCACGGGAATATCTCGAACGCACGTTTGAAGAAACCGATGGCTATGACGAAATTGTCCTGCTTCGCAACATTCGCTTCGAATCCCATTGCGAACACCATATGGCCCCTATTATCGGCAAGGCTCATGTTGCTTATTTGCCGCGAAAACGTGTGGTCGGTATCTCCAAGCTGTCACGACTGATCGATGCTTTTGCAAAACGTCTGCAAATTCAGGAAAAAATGACGGCCCAAATCGCCAACACCATCGATGAGGTATTACAACCCTTCGGAACTGCCGTTATTATTGAAGCTGCGCATCAGTGCATGACCACCCGTGGCACCCATAAACCCGGCGTCACCATGGTCACAAGCC
>JABJOR010000062.1 GCA_018664265.1 Rhodospirillales bacterium | reverse complement strand
GGTTTAAGTAACGATGTCCTCTCCTGAATTGAGCAATCAGACCTATTTAGAGGGGCTTCTGCTTGCCTATGAGGGTGAAATTGGCGGAGAAGAATACTTCAAGACCATGGCCACAATATTTACTGAACCAATCCAGCAGGAAAAAATGATGTTGTTGGCGGTAGTTGAGCAACGCACATGGATGGTTTTGCAACCGCTTATTGAACGCCACAACTTAACGCCACGAGACCACCAAACACTACAGGCGTGGGGCAATTCCTGGATAGACGACCGGGGTCACCGAAATTGGCAAGATTTGATCAATAGCATGGTGTCCAGATATCCAGCATATATTCTGAAATTCAAATCCTTAGAAACCATCTGTCCTGATGAGGACAAGACCGCTATCAGGGCTCTCGTCGAGCACGAGGTCGTTCTGCTTGATTTCGCCGGACATGAACAAGCCGGCAATACGGACTCGCTTGCACGCGTGCATTCATTTTTGGAAGAACATTCATCTCTAGGCGCCGCGCTGTGAGCAACATTATAAATTGAACCCTTAGAGCAATAAGAAACAATCCTTGCGTCAGATACACAAAGATTGTTTCTTATAAAATAGAGCTAGCAGATCATATAACCGACGTAGCACCACTATTTGCACTATCCAGAATAAACCTATCAGCGTCCGATATTAACTGAGCGATTTCCCGGTTTGTGTCCTCGTTCAACACCCCTTCTTTTGGCGCTGCACTTATAAGTTCCAGAGCCATATCACGAGACTGATCCAATGCATTGTAGCGCTTGGCTGCTTCATAGCCATCGCGGTCCTGACGCATAAATGCTTTTGGCTGGTACTGTTCACGGCATAATTCCAGCGTATGCTTGCTATCGAGGAAATGTCCCCCACCACGAATGGAAGATAACTCACTCCAGTTCAGGCTTTGATCTGTGATTTCCGGAGGCTGGATAAATTTCCGCAACATCGTGCCGACTTCATTATCAAGAACAGCCTGCACGGGACTGAAAACGGTAGCGCATTCCAGTTGGCCGATGCCCCCCATGATATCGACACCGGACAGAACAACATTCTGGCCCAGCAAAGCCCGTTCGGCCATAGACTGCACATCCACATCCGGAGTATCAGCCCCGGAACCATAGGTGTGGGTTGGCAACCCGAAGCCGTGTTTCATCAACTGCACAGCCATACTGGCGGCTTGTAATGTTTCCGGGCAAGACTGAAGGGCACTGCCTGTTCGCATATCAAGTGTAAACATCAGTGGAGTGGCGATGACCGGAGTGCCCGGCGACACGAGCGATGCGATCGTAACCATGGTCAGTATTTCCGCAGCAGCCATAAGGACCAAGCCAGGGGTAGACAGAGGCGCGGTTCCCCCTGCCGATGGTAGGCTACAGGCATGGATAGGCAAGCCAAATTTTCCACACTGAATGATGGCTTCCGTGTCCATGTATTTGAATTCTAGGGGTGAGAAAGAACACGTTATGCAGCTTGCCGTAGGACGTTTGCGCAACTCCGCTTCACCGCCTGCTCCGATCGCAGCCAATCGCATCAGGAATTCGACATTCTCTTTTGCGTAAGGCTGCATCCATTGGTGTTTATGGGTGCGTTTGACGATTTCGCCAAAACTATGGATATCAGCCGTTGTTTCCGGAACACCATAAACAAAGGGATGAGCGATGAAGCCGACTTCATCCAATCCGTTCGCCACAGCCGCAATTTCAGCCGCAGCGGCAAGGTCAAGATTTCGGTACGCACCTGTTTCAGGGTTAACGTATCCGTGACCACCTGTACCCGTTCGCATTACAAAGCCGCCATCTGTGCGCGGCAAATGCATATCAAATTCCGGCTTCTTTCCGTAAAGTGATACTTCCTTGGGGGCAGCCTTCAAGGCCTCTTCAACCAAAGCACGCGGCAAACGCAGACGGCCTGTATCGCTTCCGTCTTTTGCACCTGCTTTCTTCAGGGCTTTCGATGCAACAGGATGGATTACGATAACGCCGTAATTCTCGAGCAGGTCGAAGGCTCGGGATTTTAGTTCCTCTATTGCAGTATCATCCAGAAATCCAAATCGCGGGCGAGATGCCTGCTCATTAAGTACAAAAGCATTTGGAACGGGCTTTGGGGTTTCTGGTTTTGCGCGATTGCGCCGTCTGGGTTTTTGGGCGTCAGGTGTGTTACTCATGGTATGAATCCCCCATATCTTGAGTATAGCGTTAAGGGCGTAGGGTTTAGAACCCTAGTTTATGGCGCACACCGTTTCGACTCACTGCCTGCCGACTTGAGATTGGATGTACACTAACAAATAATGATTTTAACTGCAATCAATTTTATACAGCTAAAAAGTACCCATTTTTGCCAGTATTCTTGACGTGATACATGGCCTCATCTGCTTTGTTAAGTAATACCTCAGAGTCATCTCCATGCTGAGGGTAAAGCGATACACCGATACTTGTCCCGATAGACCTGTTCTCCCCCATCAAGTCAAAAGGTTCTGAAATTGAGGTAAGGATTTTTTTCGTCACCATAATGACATGATCGTGGGTCACATCACCGCCCAGGATGATCGCAAATTCATCGCCGCCCATTCGGCCGACAGTGTCAGTGTCTCGAACACAACCAACCAAACGTTGCGCCACGCCAATCAACAACATATCCCCGACCTGATGCCCATCATTGTCATTTATAGCCTTGAAGCCATCCAGATCCAGAAACAAAACAGCCAGTTGGCGTTTCTCGCGCCTGGCGGTTTTCAAACCAGTCTTCAGGCGATCATAAAAAAGAGCCCTGTTCGGAAGGTCAGTCAGAGCATCATGATGCGCCATATGGAATATCTTTTGCTCAGACATTTTCTGATCCGTTACATCCTGAACAGTTCCAATCGTTTGAATCAACGTTCCCTTGTCATCCAGAATTGGTTCTG
>JABJOR010000061.1 GCA_018664265.1 Rhodospirillales bacterium | reverse complement strand
TGTAATGATTATATACTGCTTAATAATTTGTATATACCGACTTGTTCCTGGAAACCGAATGCCTGAAAATAATAATAACCGTCACTACTGTCCCGTTAAAGTGCGAGCATCTTCTTATAACACATTGTTATAAAACAGTAATAGACATTTTATGAGTGTTACCGACTTGAATTGCATTTCCAGATCCAACATGCTTCCCTTTTATTTCAAAGGGAGAGGGCCATGTATGCAGGCAAACTTGTTTTCTCGCAGGTCATGGATCACCTGCCCTTGCGCGCATTTCGTAGGTGCGTGTCGCATTACCAAGGCGAGAGGTATGTAAAGCAGTTCCGTTGTCTCGACCAATTTTTCGTCATGGCGTTTGCCCAACTGTGTCACCGCGAGAGCCTACGCGACATCTCAGTTTGTCTTCACGCCCAACGGAGCAAGCTCTACCACATGGGTATCCGCTCCTCTGGCGTGGCACGCAGCACCTTGTCAAAAGCCAATGAACGCCGCGATTGGAATATTTACGCAGATTTTGCCCAAGCTCTGATCCGCGTCGCCCGTCCGCTTTATGCCGACGATGACTTGGGTCTTGATCTCGATAACACTGTTTACGCGCTCGACGCCTCAACTATCGACCTCTGCCTCTCTGTCTTTCCGTGGGCTCTATTTCGATCAACAAAATCAGCGATCAAACTCCATACACTACTTGACCTGCGAGGCAATATCCCAACATTCATCCACATCTCCGATGGCAAACTGCACGACGTAAATGTTCTAGACATCTTACCCCCGGAGCCGGGTGCATTCTATATCATGGACCGGGGTTATATAGATTTCAACCGGCTTTTTTCTATGCATATGGCAGGGAGTTTTTTCGTCATTCGGGCTAAATCCAATACCCAGTACCGGCGTCGTTACTCACAGTCGGTAGATAAATCAGATGGTCTGCGGTGCGATCAGACCATCATGCTAACTGGAATGAACACGGCCTCAAGCTATCCACAGCCATTACGGCGCATAAAATATTACGACAATAAGACAGGAAAGACCTTCAATTTTCTGACCAATAACTTCGCCATACCTGCGCAGACCGTAGCCGATCTATACCGTTACCGGTGGCAGGTGGAACTGTTTTTCAAATGGATCAAGCAACATTTAAGAATTAAGCGGTTCTTTGGGACTTCAGCAAATGCTGTCAAAACACAAATCTGGATTGCTATCTCCGTTTATGTGCTTGTCGCCATCATCAAGAAACGGCTCAATATCAAGGCCGATCTCTACACAATTTTACAGATTTTGAGCCTGACCTTGTTCGAAAAAATCTCGTTAATTCAGTTGCTTGGCGATGTCGATCACACAATAGAGGAAGGCTATATAGCTAAGCAATTGGATTTATTCGATTATTAACGGGACACTAGTGGAGGAGAGCATAATTTACAAAGGCTATATGCCTGAATTCTGGAACCGTATTTTCAAAAAAACGGTTTGTGTAAATGGCGTTTATTAGTGTATTAGAATTTGATTGTTTTTTGTCATACGTATATACGTGTTAGGGTATTGCTTTGGTTCCTTTGGCTTTGATTGATTCTCTCTTTGTCTATAGTGTGCCGGGGCGTGTGCTCGATGTTGGCGCACAGAACATGCTGAAGGCAACAGAAGGGGCCTTTGCCACGTTTCTTGAAAAGTATGGCAAGGAACAAGACCATTCGGCAGCCGTTGTTGATATGGCTGAACGATCCATAATTCGCCCAGGTTACGAAACTTTATATTTATCCGAAGTATTAGATCACACGCCAATTGATTATATTTCATTTGATATCTGTCCTGGTCGGAAAACAAAAATATTCGATTTTAATCGTAAGAAATTGCCGTGGGGATATAAGAAAAAATTTGGCCTGATCCTGAATTGTGGAACGAGTGAGCACATTTTTAATCAATTAAACGTCTTCAATGTGATTCATGATGCGACGGAAGTCGGTGGCTATATGTACCATCAAGTTCCAACAACTGGCAGGATTGATCATGGCTATTTCTGTTATCATCCACGTTTCTTTCGTGAGCTTGCTGAGGCTAACGGTTATGAGATCGTAGATACTTACTACAAAAGAAGTTACCGGAGAGACCTGGAAACGGGGGAGTTAAAACCACGGGTATCGTCTATGGCCGAAACCGGGATCGAGGTTCGTGGTAAAAGAGGCGATCAGCCGTTAGACATTCCCATGCATGCG
>JABJOR010000603.1 GCA_018664265.1 Rhodospirillales bacterium | reverse complement strand
GTGGACCGCCTATAGCGGCCCTGTTCAGTCCGTTATTTCTGGCATCTGGGAATCAGAGAAATTCGAGAAAAAAATAAGCCGCCCGTCCATGGTTGAATATTTCTTCATTCTCGAAGGGGAAATCAAACTAACCGATGAAGATGGTAATTCGGAGATATTTCGCCCGGGGCAAGGGGTCATAGTCAAGCCAGGCTTCGATGGTATCTGGGAGTCACTGACAAAAGTCCGTAAGCACTTCTTCATTGGAGTCTGTTGACCACATACTATCGTTTACATCAAATGGATTTTAACATTTACTCTGCCAAACACGAAAAAGGGTTGCTTTCGAGCGGCCCTTTTTCTGTTATATTCATGCTAGCTTCACAATTTAAGGCGTAAGACGATTTAAGCATGTCAAAACCAACCCTGTATGGTGCCAGTTATAGTGTTTATGTGCGCATCATTATGTTGTGCCTTAGGGAAAAAGGTATCGCCTTCGACCATCGTGAAATTGATATTTTCAACCCTGAACAAACACCCTCTGATTATTTACAGCACCATCCGTTCGGTAAAATCCCTGCCTTTGAGCATGAAGGATTTAAGTTGTATGAGACCAGCGCCATCACGCGCTATATTGACGAAGCCTTTACAGGTTCTGCCCCCTTGTTCCCCTCCAGCATTCAGGAACGAGCGCGTATAAACCAGATCATTTCAATTTTGGATAACTATGCCTATCCGGTTCTGGTCTGGGATATTTATGTGGAGGCATGCGAAGCAGACAGCCCCGATGAAGAAAAAATCTCCGCCGCAATACCAAAAGCCAAAACCTGCCTTCAGGCATTGGAAAGCTTGTGTGGCGAAAACACATATTTAGTCGGGCAAGAATTATCGTTGGCCGATATTTATGCCTGCCCCATATTCAGCTATTTTTTGGAAAGCCCACAGGGTAAGGACTTACTTCCCGATTATCCCAAATTGGAAAAATGGTGGAACGCGGTGAAAGTATATGGGGACAAGTTACAATGAATGAAGCCGGGGATAGCGGCGATGACGGGAGTTTGCCTGACCAACAACAAGACCTGAGCACCCGGCTTAACCTGGCCGTTCAACTCTATAATGCAGGGCAGGGCCTACAGGCAGAGACTATCTGCCAGCAAATATTACAAGATTACCCGCAGCACCCAGTCGCTTATCACTTACTTGGCCTCGTTGCCCATCAGGCCAAAAAATACACAATCGCCGCTGATCATATTTCCAAAGCAATTGCTATTCTTCCAGAGTACGCCGAAGCCCATAACAGTTACGGCCTTGTCCTTAGCGCAATAGGGCGACTTGAAGATGCTATTTCCAGTTATCGAAAAGCTGTAGAAATTAAGCCTGATTTCGTTGAAGCGTACAGTAATATGGGCATTACCTTCAAAATTCAGGGCCGTATGGAAGAGTGTCTGGACAGTTATCGCGGCGCAATTTCTTATGATCCTAACTCAATAAATGCGCACTATAACTTGGGAAATTCCCTTGTTGAAATGGGCAGACTTGATGAGGCGGTTGAGAGTTATCAAACTGTCCTCACCATAACCCCTGATGATGCTGAAGCCCTTAAAAACCTCGGCAATGTCTATAAGAAACTGGGGCGAATGGATGAGGCCTTATTTTCTTTGCGCAAAGCAATTTCTATAAGACCCGGCGATGCCCAGGCCCATAGCAGCCTCGGCGATGCTTTGAAGGAAACAGGTTTTCTGGAGGATGCTGTCGAGCATTTTCGAAAAGCTGTGGCAATCGATCCTGGTAATGGCGAAGTTCACAGACATTTGGCAAACAATAAGAAATTCACTCAAGACGATGACGACTTAAAGGCAATGCAAATTGCCTACGCCCGGCCAGAAAATACAGCAGAGCAAAAGGTGCACTTTGAGTTTGCACTGGCAAAAGCTTTTGAAGACACCAAGCAATTTGACAAGGCCTTTACCGCCTACAGTGCTGGCAATGAGGCAAAGCGTAAAACTTTTGAATTTTCGATTGAGGATTACAAACGCCATCTCGCGGGGCTGGAAAACCTTTTTAACAAAGACCTGTTCCAAAAACATCAATATGGCGGTGCTTTGGGTGGATCACCGATTTTCATTCTCGGCATGCCACGCTCCGGCAGCACATTGATAGAACAAATTCTTGCCAGTCATCCGAATGTGCATGGGGCGGGGGAGCTTGATTACTTAAACAAAGTTATCGCATCGAATTTCAAGAGCATTGAAGATCCTGAATTTACCCAGAGCCTTAAACAGGCATTGAGTAACGATTTTTCCAATACCGGAGAGGCCTATCTTGAAATGCTCAGACGGCACTCTCAAGATGCAGAATATATCACAGACAAAATGCCCGGAAATTTTATGTGCATTGGCATGATAAAGTTGATGATACCAAATGCTAAAATTATCCATTGCCGCCGTGATCCGGTCGATACATGCCTGTCTATCTTCAAGACCCTGTTTGATGACGACAGCCATTTATACGCTTATGAACTTACGGAACTTGGGCAGTGCTATAATTTTTACAATGGCTTGATGGCACACTGGCACAGCGTCTTGCCGGGTTTCGTCCATGACATTCACTATGAAGATGTTGTCTCAAACCCGGAGAACGAGATCCGAAAATTACTTGAATATTGCCAGCTCGATTGGGATGACAACTGCCTAGAATTTTATAAAACAGACCGCCAGGTCAAAACGGCAAGCGCTGCTCAGGTGCGCAGGCCGATCTATTCCGATTCAATTGCCAAATGGAAACAGTACGAAACACAACTAGAGCCATTGTTGGATGTTTTGCTTCCGGGTTATGACAGCCTATAAAATGAACTCTGATAGAAATCAAAACACAGGAGTAAGAATGAGTAACACCAAAGCAACAGGAACCTGTCATTGTGGTGCAGTGAAAATTGAAATCCCTTTTGAAGGCGAGTTCAAGGAAACCAGTCGTTGTGATTGCTCTTATTGCTCGCGACGTTGGGCTGTCACGACCAATGCAAACGTTGACGATCTAAAGGTTCTCGAAG
>JABJOR010000602.1 GCA_018664265.1 Rhodospirillales bacterium | reverse complement strand
GAGATATATTCAAATCCACTTGAAACGTCGAAGAGCCTATGATTAATATCTGGTTTTTCGGTTGCTATAAAAGCCCTGTAGCATTCAAGGATGAAACATGATTACAGATCCATGGTGGTGGGAGACTGCACCTCGTACTGCACCAACCTTTGAGACCCTTCCCGAAGCCTGTGATGTTGCCGTCATTGGTGCCGGATTTACAGGTATGTCGGCGGCTTTAACCCTCGCCAGAGCAGGGCGCGATGTATGCGTTCTGGAAGTCCAGGTTCCAGGTTTTGGTGGCAGCACTCGCAATGGCGGCATGATCGGCAGTGGCCATAAAGTTGGTTATGGTGAGCTGTCAGCAAAGTATGGAGAACATGTCGCAGAAGAAGTTCTACGGGAAGGTTTACGGGCTCTTGAATTTTCCACAGGTTTTATAAAAGACGAAAATATTGATTGTGATTATGTAAATACGGGACGGTTTCGAACCGCGTGGAAGCTAAAAAATTACGAAGCACTAGCAAAAGAAGTTGAATTCCTGAGCAAGAAAATTGGTGTGAAAGCGGATATGGTACCGCGCAGCGAACAGCATCGCGAAGTCGTCACAGACAGCTATCACGGAGGATGCATCTTTCACTCTCATGGTGGCCTGAACCCGGCAAAGTTTTACGATGGAATTGCTGAAAATGCGCTAAATGCAGGAGCAAGAGTGTTCGCCAAATCACCTGTAATCAGTATTCAAAAAATCACTAACGGGTTTATGGTGCAAACACCCAAGGGGAAGATAAAAGCTCGTGATGTGATTATGGCAACCAATGGTTATACCACAAATGTTGCCCCAGATTTGCACAGGCGCGTTACTCCCATCAGCAGCTATATGATTGCAACCGAGCCTTTGGCTAAAGAGCGTGTTCGCTCGTTAATTCCAGGTCTAAAGATGATTGTCGAGACCCGTTCGCGCACATGTTACTATCGTCCCTCGCCGGATGGAGAGCGTATTTTGTTGGGAGGCCGCGCAGCGTTGCGTCAGATCAACCCGCAAATAAGTGGTGAAATTCTCCGCAAGTTGCTTGTCGGGTTGTTTCCGTCATTATCCGATGTGACGATCAGCCATTCGTGGCAGGGCACCCTTGCTTTCAGCACCGATCATCTGCCCCATATCGGGTGTGATGAGGAAGGTATTCATTACGCCATGGGGTATTCGGGCTCTGGCGTTGCCATGGCACCGTATCTTGGTTATCGTGTGGCGAATAAAGTCTTAGGTAACGCGGAAGGCACAACTGGATTTGATGTGCTTGAATTTCAACCCGTTCCATTCAGAACCTTCTTGCCTTTGGGTTTGCCATTTGTAGAAATGTGGTATCGTTACAAGGACTTCATTGAGGGACGTTAAAACATGACCAAGACATTCAAGGCAGCCTGTGTGCAAAATTGTGCCGGGCCGGATATGACGACAAATCTGACGCGATCTGTAGAGATGATTAAAAAGGCCCGTGACATGGGGGCCGATATGATCGCCTTGCCGGAGTATTTTTCCTACCTTGATGTGGATGATCTTGGCCTTCAGACAGGATCGCAACCTGAGGAAACCCATCCCGGTTTAGCCGTGATGTGTGAGGCCGCCCGTGAGACCGGGGCTTGGTTGCTGGCTGGCTCCTTTGCCGTTGATGGTGGCAGCGACGGGCGATCGCGCAATCGCTCTTACATGATTGAACCCGATGGTACGATTAATGCGCGCTATGATAAAATCCACATGTTTGATGTGGAGCTTGGCAAAGGCGAAAGTTTTAAAGAATCAGACAACTTCGAGCCCGGCACCGATGCAGTTCTTGCCCAAACTCCGTGGGGAGCATTGGGTATGACGGTCTGTTATGATCTCCGTTTTGCCTATCTTTATCGCTCCTTGGCACAATCAGGCGCCCGGTTTCTGAGCGTTCCGGCAGCCTTCATGCGCACAACCGGAATGGCTCATTGGCATGTTCTGCTTCGCGCCAGAGCCATTGAAACGGGTTGTTTCGTTATTGCACCCTGTCAAAACGGCAGCCATGGCCGTGCCAACACCTACGGGCATTCGCTAATCGTTGATCCCTGGGGCAATGTGCTGGCCGATGGCAGTGGTGAAGACGAGGATATAATAATCGCGGAGATTGATCCGTCACTGGTCGATGAAGCCCGTGGTAAGGTCCCGGCCTTAGAGCACGACCGTCCTTATGGTGGAACCTATGGCGGGCCTCACGACGAGGCTTGAAATTCCCGAGATTCCTTGACTCTTGGCCGCTCAGGCGTAGAATTCGCGCTCTGTACAATACTGGATTTTAAGATGATTTCGTCTTCGGGGATGTCACCACCATTATCGCCTGTTCTGTTGCTTGGAATGGCAGTCAGAGCCTTACCTCTGGCACCTTTACAGCCCGTGCTGGCAGCGGCTATGGATTCGGTGACAGTCAAGCATCCGGATGTATTTGAACGCCTTTCAGAGCTTGAAAACATACGGTTTTTAATCGACCCCGTTGATCTGCCGTTTGGCTTCCTGCTAATCGCCGATGTGGACGCGCCTGAACTGCGAGCTGTTAAAGAAGGCGAGATTGAACCAGATGATGTGGCCGCCACCATTCGGGGGCCTTTAATGGTCCTGATCGAAATGCTTGAAGGCAAGATTGATGGTGATGCGCAGTTCTTCTCACGCTCGCTGGTCGTAGAAGGCGACACAGAAGCTGTCGTTGCCTTGCGCAATGCTGTGGATGGCAGCGAGATTGATTTGTTTCGCGGATTTCTGGATAAGCTGGGGGCCATGGCTGGACCAATTGAACGCGCCACTGGTGTTGCCAAGAAAATCTATGACACAGCCGTGCGGGATCTGGATTGCCTGCGTCGGGCTGCCGTTGCTCCAACAGAACGTCGTAATGAAATTCAGGCTGCAAAAATAAAACGGCTTGAAGAAAAGCTTGAAAAACAGTCGATCGGGAAGCGTTCTCGCCGCACTCCACGGGACTCCGTCTCGTCATAATTATGGTAGTTAAATGACAACAATGAAACTTGAACTGGTTTGCCCGTCGGGGACGCCCGCATCTTTGCGTGCCGCAATCGATAATGGTGCCGACGTGGTGTATCTGGGGTTTCGTGATGAAACCAATGCGCGTAATTTCCCCGGTCTGAATTTCAGTCGCAAAGAACTTTCTGAAGCGGTGGAGTATGCCCACGAACGTGGCACGGAAATCTATGTGGCGAT
>JABJOR010000601.1 GCA_018664265.1 Rhodospirillales bacterium | reverse complement strand
GCCAGTTGGAAGACCGGAGCCATTGATCTGATGGCAATGAATGCTGATACAGACAGGCCGGAACGGATTTACGAGCTGGACTGGATGAACAAATACGGCTCAGCCGATAACAAGCCGGAAGGCCTGGTGAATTTTCTGGAGCGCAACAAAGTTGATGCGCATCTTTATATCCTGACCAGAACCATTGCCCGCCAAGGCCGCATGCGCGGTGCAGAAATCACGCTGGCACCACTGGCGCTCTATTGCTACTGGCTTGGCCGTGATACCAGTTAAATTATTTCTTGTTTTCTATAGACTGACGGGTGCGCAGGCGCAGGGCGTTTAGTTTGATGAAGCCCTGTGCATCGCGTTGATCATACACGCTGTCTTCCTCGAACGTTACCAGTTCTTCACTGTACAGGCTGAACGGAGATTTACGGCCCGTTATGATCACGTTGCCTTTGTACAGTTTCATCCGCACGGTTCCGGTGACGTTAGTGCTACAGGCATCGATTGCGGCTTGCAGCATTTCACGTTCTGGCGAGAACCAGAAACCGTTGTAAACGATTTCAGCGTAGCGTGGCATCAACTCGTCTTTTTGATGCATGGCACCACGGTCAAGGGTCAGGCTCTCCATTGCGCGGCGGGCGTGATACAGCACGGTTCCGCCCGGTGTTTCATAAACACCACGGGATTTCATGCCGACAAAACGGTTTTCCACGATATCGATGGCACCGATACCGTTGGCACCACCCAGCTCATTCAGCTTGGTCAGCAGCATCGCTGGAGAGAGTTTCTCTCCGTTGACAGCAACCGGATCGCCAGCTTCAAAATCGATGGTGATTTCAAGTGGGGTATCCGGGGCTTTCCACATGGGAACCACGCGAGTCAGAATATGATCCCAGTCGGGCTCGACCCATGGGTCTTCCAATGCTTTGCCTTCTGATGAAATGTGCAGCAGGTTGGCGTCTTGCGAGAACGGAGGCTCGCCGCGTTTGTCCTTGGGGACCGGAATCTGGTTTTTTTCGGCGTATTCAATCAGTGTGGTGCGGGAGTTCAAATCCCACTCACGCCAAGGCGCAATGATTTTTATGTCGGGTTGCAAGGCGTAGTAGCCGAGCTCAAATCTGACCTGATCGTTGCCTTTGCCAGTTGCACCGTGAGAGACCGCATCGGCACCGACTTCGCGGGCGATTTCAATTTGACGCTTGGCAATTAATGGTCGTGCGATAGAGGTTCCGAGCAAATATGTGCCTTCATAAATTGCGTTGGAGCGAAACATGGGGAAAACATAATCGCGCGTGAATTCTTCGCGCAAGTCTTCGATAAAGATATCCTTGATACCCATCATTTCGGCTTTTTTGCGTGCTGGTTCAACTTCTTCGCCCTGACCGAGGTCGGCGGTAAAGGTGACAACTTCACAATTATAGGTCTCGACCAGCCATTTCAGAATGACAGATGTATCAAGACCGCCGGAATAGGCGAGGACGACTTTATTGATTTTATCGCTCATGGTATGAGCCCCACTTTTTGTTAGATGTAATTGCTGTAAATTTGCGCGCAGTATATGAGAAAATCAGCTTTGGGCAAGCCAATCATCCAAAGCCGGAAGCAAGTCTTCCAGAGGCTGATATCCCGCCGTCAGCATGGCATATTGATCGTCTTTGTTGAGCACAATTGAGGGATATCCAGTTACTTGCATCTGTCGGGCCATATGAAAATCGCCAGCGGTCTCATAGACGCTCATGACATCCTTGAACAGGCTCAGAAACCGTGCGCCGTCAATGCGCAGACTTTCGGCAACTTCGCATAAAATCGCTTCATCCGTGATATCCCGGTTTTCGGTATAAAAGGCTTCTTGCAGGGCTGACAGATAAAGCAGCGTCAGGCTTGGCTCCAGCGCTCGGACAACACACACCGCATGACAGGCAGGCTCTGTATCATAGACGAACTCATTTCGGTCAAAAAAGGACATGTCGAAAGACTGGCCGGTTCGCTCATTAACGTGGGTCCAGTGCTCAGCAATTTCGGCTTTCTGAGCATCATCCATGGGTGTCCGGTTAAGTGCTCGCAGGCCACCCATAACGGGCTTGATGGTGAGCTGAGACTCGTAACGTTGGGCAATGGCTTCAATTGTCGGGGCAAATCCCCAGCACCACGAACACATGGGATCGGCGATATAAAGCAAATTTTTGGTCATTTATGAAGCTTCTCTTTCAGATTGGCGTTGGCGGGCGTCTTGTTTTAATTTTTCCACATCACGCTTGCTGGCAGATTTCAACTGGCCACAGGCTGCAAGAATATCGCGCCCTCGTGGTACCCGGATAGGGGCTGAAAACCCGCCATCATTGAGGATTTCGGAAAACCGTTTCATATCCGACATGGTGGAGCAATCATAGGCAACACCGGGCCAAGGATTGAACGGGATCAGGTTGAATTTGACCGGAATGCCTTTGGCCATGCGGACCAGTTCGCGGGCATCTGCCTGACTGTCATTGACACCTTTGAGCATGACATATTCAAAGGTGATGCGTCGTGCATTGTTGGCGCTGGGATAACGCCGACAGGCATCGAGCAACTCTTTAATCGGATATTTTTTGTTGATGGGGACCAGCACATCGCGCAACTCGTCGGTAACGGCGTGCAGACTGACCGCCAGATTAACACCAAGTTCACTTCCACAACGATCCATCATGGGCACAAGACCGGAGGTCGATAAAGTGATACGGCGCTTGGAAATAGCAATGCCTTCGCCGTCCATAATGATGGTCAGGGCTTTTGCCACGTTTTCATAATTGATCAGTGGCTCACCCATGCCCATCATGACGATGTTGGAGAGCAGACGATCGCCGGAAGGAGAAGGCCACTCATTGTAGCTGTCACGCGCGGCCATCATCTGGCCGACAATTTCCCCGGCTGTGAGGTTGCGTACCAGATCCATGGTCCCCGTGTGGCAAAACGTGCAGCTCAGCGAACAGCCGACCTGCGAGGATATACAAACCGCACCCCGGTCTTCTTCGGGAATAAACACGGTTTCAGCCTCGTTACCGTCATGGAATTTGAACAGCCATTTGCGGGACTTGTCGTTGGAGGTTTGCTCCAGGGCAATGCCGGGACGGCGTACGATGAACTTTTCATTCAGTATGGCACGCAGGGATTTGGCGATGGTTGTCATCTGGTCGAAATCAGTTTCACCGCGATGGTATATCCAGTGCCAAAGCTGCTTGGCTCGAAATGCTGGCTCGCCGATGTCGGTGAGTTGTGTTTTAAGTTCAGCTTTGGACAGGCCAACCAAATCAATGCGGTTTTCGATTGAGTTTGGGGCTGTTTGAGCTTCGGGTGTGGTTAAGGGCTGTATCATGGCCCCTTACATATAGAGCCATTTGGCAAAAGTTAAGCTCTTTTTACAGAGTTATTTTAAACCACACGCCGTCAGGGATGTTTTATAGGCCTTGGTGAAACCTTTTAAGGAGTACGTATCGGTGGTAATCGTGCCACGCCAGGAGGTTCCGCGAACGATCATTTTTATGCCTTTGCGCATGGCTGTGACCAGTTTCCGGTCGCTGTTTGCGTCACGCGCCCAGGCCATTTCACCAAGGGCAAACAAGGAATATGCTGCATCGTCGATGGAAAGATTGACGTCGCTATTGTCTTTGTACTTATAGCCTGCACGAACACTGACAACGTTCAACTCGCCAAGGAATGGGCGGTGGGTGACCAGCAGGAACGTATCGCCGCGATTGGTATAGTCGCCTTCGGCTTTTTCCGGCTCTGAGCCGATATAGCAGACGTCTTTACCGCTTTCCATAATCTTGAAAGCTGACCAGTCGCCAAACATTCCCAGAGTTTCCGCGCTTGCCGTATTTGCTGTGCCAAAAAGACTCAGCATTAATACCATGCTGAAGAAAACAGCGGATTTTATAATTAGAAAGGGTTTATTGAAGGGCTTCATCTAAACTTTCTCTTGAGATTGTCGTATACATTCATTCGTACATCTTATATTTCAATGGTCAGACATGCCATTTCTTAATTTACAGGAATACTATATTCAATGAAGCTTTCTGAAACGTTACTGGTCGATGTTATTCGTGGCAATCTGGTTGAAAGCGTGCATCAGTGTGATTGTGTTGTGGTCAATGCTGCAGGTGAGACTATCATGGCCTGGGGTGAGCCTGACCGTGAAATGTACGCGCGGTCTTCCATTAAACCTGTACAGGCACTGCCGTTGGTCGAGAGCGGCGCCGCAGATCATTATAATTTTAGCCCGGCGGAAGTGGCGCTTTCCTGTGCCTCGCATAATAGCGAAGCGGTTCATGTCAAAGCCGTTAAGGATGTTCTTGGGCGCATTGGGCTGGGTGAAACCGATTTGGAATGCGGTCCACACCGTCCTTATGACGAGGCATCATCGGATGATATGATCCGCGAGGGCGTTGAGCCTTGTCGTCTTCACAATAATTGCTCCGGCAAGCACATGGGTTTCTTGACAACAACAGCTCACCTCGGTGAAGACCCAAAAGGCTATATCAAGGCCGAACACGGCGTGCAAAAGCGCATTCTGGAAGCCATGTCAGAAACTTCTGATTGTGATCTTTCGGCCACAGCGCGCGGAACCGATGGTTGCGGTATTCCGGTTGTCGGTATGTCGCTGTCTGGATTGGCACGGTCCATGGCTCGTATGGCGGACCCATCCGGATTAGGGGCTGTGCGAGAGGTCGCGGCAAAACGTATTGTCGCTTCCATGATTGCTGAGCCGCATATGGTGGCAGGCAGGAACCGCATGGATACTCTTGCAATGCAGGCCATGGGGAATGTGGCGTTTAAGGCCGGTGCGGAAGGCGTGATGATTGCCATTGTTCCAGAACGGGGTCTCGGCATCGCCGTCAAGGCACGCGATGGTAACAGTCGTGCTTGTGAAGTGGCGGCGCTCTGGATCATCAACAAACTTGATTTGATTTCCAATTCTGCAGCCCGGGAAATTGCCAATTTAATGGAACCTGATGTTAAAAACAGAAACGATTTAATAGTTGGCAAAATCTGTGTTCATGAGGGAACTGCATGAACGCACGGGTGCAATCTTTGCTGAGCGCGCGGGGCTTTCATATAAGCCTTGGCGTGTATTTATTGGCCCTTTATGTGTTGCGTATCACCTTATTCCCCGGTGCATCGGAAGATGACGCTGAACAGCTATTTTATTCCCAGTCGCTTACGGGCGGCTACAAGCCAGGGCAGCCACCGCTGTATACCTGGATTGTTTATCTCATTTTGCAAATCACTGGCGTTGCCTTGCCAGTGGTGGTGGCGATCAAGTTTGCTGCTATTGCCGCTATCTATGGGTTGAGTTTTCAAATTGCTCGCTTGATGCACCTCGCCGAGGGCTGGGTCGCATTTGCCGGGATCAGTGTTCTCGGCCTGTATTATATCGGCTGGGACAGTGTGCTGAATTATTCCCAGACCGTGCTGATGGCAGCGTTTTGCCTTGCCACCATTCACGCTCTTGCGCGAATTATGAATGGTCGAGTGAGCTGGGGAAGTTTTCTCTACCTTGGAGTGGTCGCCGGCTGCGGTGTGATGACCAAGTATAATTTTGCAATCTTTCTGGCTGCCCTAATCGGGGCGGCATTGATGGATATGGATTTACGGCGCAAACTGATCAGTGCAAAAGGATTGCTTGTTTTGGCAGTGATTGGCCTGATCGCTTTGCCTCATGCTGTGTGGTTATTGGGCGGTGCTGTAGATCAAGCCGCGCTTTCAAAGGCTGTGTCCAAGACCAGCGATCCGGGTTTGGACGCCAGTTTAAGCGGCCTGGAGGAAATGATCAGGGCCGCAATTTCCATGTTGTCGCCGTTGCTGATTTTATTTGTGCTGTTTTTCCCAAAAGCTTTTTTCCCGATTCAGAATCCGAATGAAGATCGCCAGAGAGCACGCAAGTTACTGGAACGGGGCGCAATTCTGGTGTTTGTCCTTATGGGGTTGATGATTGTTGTGAGTGGCATGACGTCTGTACGCAATCACTGGATGATCGTTCTTATTGCTTTTCCGGTTTACGGAACACTGCGCATATCAGAGGTCTATTCAGATATTGAGGCCAAGCGGGTGCGCTGGTTTGTCTCGCTGCTTGTGGTATTGGCAGGCATTGTTATGTCTGTTTTGATAATCAAGGCCATGCAGGGTGCGCACGGGTGTCGTAAGTGTCGCCTTCTTGTTCCCATTTCACAACTTGCCGATCAGATCCGCGATACCGGGTTTCAGGTCGGGACTGTTTTGAGTTTCGATTACCCAACTCAACTGGGTGGTAATCTTCGCCGATACTTCCCGGATAGCCGTTTTGTCAGCACGCGATTCAATCACTATAATGCGCCTGAGCATGTTTCAGAGGCTGCGGCTGGGCAATGTCTTGCTATTTGGCTTCTGGATTCAAGAAAAGAGGTGTTATTTACAAAGAGAGCCAGGGCATTGAAAAATCGCCTCAATGTTGAAATTGATATTCAGGATATGGATCAAATGCAAATTACAGAGGTTCACTTGGATGAGGGCAATACTATGCAGTTTGGTTATATCTTGATTGACGACCCCGCCCGACAAGGGAATTGCCGCTAGGGCGATTCATGTGTTGACCTTCCAGTCACTGAAAGCTTTATAAAGACTTCTATTCAATATTAGGGAGGGATTATAGAGTGTTTCGATTGATCAAACCGTTTCTCGTTCTTGGGGCCGTATTGGCTGTTGTTGCTATAGGAGACGTTCGCGCAGATGCTCCCCTTAATCCGGACTCTGTAAAATTACCAGGCATGACACCAGCCTTGAATCTTGGCAAAATGACCTATGATGCATTGTGTTCAAGCTGTCATGGCAAGAATACGGCTGGGACAGATAAGGGGCCGACATTCCTGCACAAATTCTATCATCCCGGGCACCATGGGGACGCAGCGTTTTACGCCGCACCCATGAAAGGGGTAAAAGCTCATCACTGGCCGTTCGGCGATATGCCGCCTGTTGAAGGCATCAAAGAAGCTCAGATTGAGAAAATTATTGTCTATGTTCGAGCGATTCAGAAGGCCAACGGACTGTTCTGATTAGTCGCTATAAATATCGACTTCACCCAGTGGCGGGTCTGTGCGAAACGGCTCCAGATCAGCAAGTTCCTTATCTTTCTTGCGTGTGAAACGTCCGCCATGTTTGTGTTCGGGCACGCTTTCGACGGGGGCACCGGGTACAATGTGACGGGGGGCATATTGCCCCATGGAGATGGCGCGATCATAAAGCGTGATGGCGCCAGCCAATCCTACATTGATGCAGAACTTGGTGGGAATTTTCACCGTATAGGCACAGCGTTCCAGAATGGTTGGGGACAACGAGCCCTTTTCTGGCCCCAGAATATAGGCGGCCTGGCGTGGATGATGAAAGCTCGGCAGCTCTACGGCGTCATCGGTTAATTCAATACCGACAATGTCACAGCCTTGCGGCAAAATCATGGAATTGATATCCGGGAATTCATAGAACGGTACATGACCTTGAGCCTTGGAGGTATCGGCATGGCTGACATGCTTGCGCTCGTAATCGGCCGCAACTGTAAACACAAAGCTCGCTCCGAAGGCATGCGCTGTGCGAAACAGGCTGCCCACGTTCATGGCCTTGCTGATGCTTTCTACGCCAACGCCAAAATATCCGCGCATTTGAAAGTACTCCTAAATTATAATTCGCGCTGACTATGGTCATTATTGCTTGAAAATCAAGAGCGTGTTGAGTATCCCCTCAGTATGAAAGCTATACAATGTCAAACTCTGGACGGATTTGAAGCGCTTCGGTTAGAAGACGTGAGCTGCCCAATTATGGACAGCGTACGCCCCAATGAGAATCGAGTGCCCTTGCAGGAACCTGCCTGTGATGTCCGCATCAAAGTCCATGCAGCAGGTCTGAACTTTGCCGATACGCTGATTACAAAGGGCCAATATCAGACAAAACCACCCGTGCCGTTCTCGCCGGGCCTGGAAGTTTCCGGGGAAGTCATTGAGGTCTCCTCGAACGTTACCAGTGTTAAGGTTGGTCAGCGAGTTATGGCGCTGGTGGCCTATGGTGG
>JABJOR010000600.1 GCA_018664265.1 Rhodospirillales bacterium | reverse complement strand
TAAATCCTGCCTGAATGATCAGATAATGGCCGCTAAAATGACGGCAACTTCGACGTTTATGCAAAAATCAAACGGCACTGAAAGAGCCGCTAGTCTTCTCGATCAAGTTATGAGGGAGCACGGTTGATGGCGCACGAAGGGTTGAATTCTTCGGCACCACATATCATTAACCCTGCAAAAGTATCAGACTTGAAAGACTGGGGAGTGCAACCTGATATGGTTGAGGGACAGTCCCATTCAAGTGGTGTTTTACTTTGGAAAAGTGCAGACAGAAAATCAGAATCCGGGCTCTGGGTGTGTACACCCGGCACCTGGAAACTGAGTCTGCCAAGTGATGAGCTTTGCCATTTCATTGACGGCCACGCCACATACACAAGTGATGACGGGGAGGTTATTGATGTTACTTCCGGGACCGTTGTTCATTTCAAAGAAGGGTGGGCAGGACAATGTGTCGTCCACGAAACCCTTCGTAATGTTTATATGCTGAGATGAGAAGATTATGAGAACACCTGTCTTACAAAATCCTTGTGAAATTACGGATGTTGTGGATTGGGGTCCTGTCCCAACCATGATTAAAGGGCAATCCCAGACGTCTGGCGTCTTGTTGCACAAAGGTCCCAATGGTGAATCGGAAAGTGGTATCTGGATATGCACACCGGGTTATTGGAATTGCCATGTGACATCTGATGAATTCTGCCATTTTTTACAGGGGCGATGCACTTACACCCATGAGTCCGGCGAAGTAATAGAGATTATCCCTGATACGGTTGCTTTCTTTCCGAAGGACTGGAAAGGCACATGCCAAGTGCATGAAACAATCCGTAAAATCTATATGATTCGCTAGGGGTAAAATTTTGGCAAATGTATCACGTTCAGATAAGCGGGCACAGTTCCTGATAGATGCTGGATGGGGTGACGCCGTGGTTGAGGCATTGCCTGGCGATGCTTCATTTCGTCACTACTTTCGGTTAAGGAAAGGCAAACAGCATGCCTTGTTAATGGACGCGCCTCCGGAAACGGAAGATACCCATGCCTATGTTTCTATCGCCCGCCACTTGAGTGGGATGGGGCTCTCCGCTCCCATCATTTATGCCGTCGAAATGGATATGGGATTTGCTGTTATCGAAGACTTTGGGGATCAAACCTATACAACCCTGTTAAATCAGGAAGTGGATTCGGCTCAATTATATGCACTCGCGGTCGATGCTTTAATTGAACTACATGGTAATAAAAGTGCAACAGCAATAGACATACCAGACTTCGATACCAACAAATTAGTTGAAGAAACCACGTTATTGGTTGATTGGTATCTTCCAGCCGTAACGGGTTATTCAACACCACAAGATGTACGAAACTCCTACATTCATGCATGGACATCCGTATTTGAACGACTTCCTTCATATGAACCAACATTGGTTTTGTGTGATTATCACGTGGATAATTTGATGCTTCTGGATGGAAAGAAGGGCATCACCCGTTGTGGTCTTCTGGACTTCCAGGATGCTCTAATCGGGCACCCGGCCTATGATTTGGTATCTCTTTTGGAAGATGCTCGCCGTGATGTTTCTGATGAACTAGTCTGTGCCATGCGTGAACGATATAGCAGCGGGATTATAAACCCTTTTACAAATGATTTTGATGCCTGGTACACCGTTATGGGCGCACAACGCCATGCGAGGGTTGCAGGAATTTTTGTACGTCTGTCTGTCCGTGATGGAAAAGATCATTACCTGCCCCACATTCCACGAGTCATGCGATTGCTTACTCGAGCACTTTGTGAGCCTGTCTTATCGCCAGTAAAACACTGGTTTGATGAGCACCTGCCAGCTCCTGTGGCACCGATGTCCATTTTTAACCCCGCACATATAAATAGTTTCAATGCTTACTGAGGATTCATTATTATGACTGTCTTCGATCCCAACTTACGTCAAATTTTTGTCGATAATCAGTATCGGGAAAGCTCTTCTTCTGGCGAACACTGTGTTCTTAATCCTGCTGATTTAACTTTCGTTGGCCGTATTGCCATGTGTGAAGAGCAAGAAGTTGAAAATGTTATTTTGCGGGCAAAAATTGCGCAAAACGAATGGAAAAAAGTGGATGAGAAAAGCCGATCAATAATTCTGCATGGGCTGGCAAATTCAATAGAAAATGGTGATTTCGAAGAGGTTGCCAAATTGATGGTTTTGGAAATGGGAAAACCTTATCCGGAAGCCGTAGGAGAACTTGCTAACTGTGCGCCAATCTTTCGCTATTATGCCGAGATGGCTCGTGATGAGGGGGGTATTCTACCGGGCACCACACAGGCTGGATCATTTCAGTTTGCCAGGTATTTCCCTTACGGGGTTACTGCTCATATTATGCCCTTTAACTTCCCTATCATCATTATGTGCTGGACCGTGGCCGCCTCGCTTGCTGCTGGCAACACCTGCGTTGTCAAGCCCGCCGAATCAACATCTTTATGCACACTTAAATTTATGGAGCGCTTCAAATCTTTGCCATCCGGATTGGTGAATTGTATAACGGGTGGTGCTGAAGCTGGTCGGGTATTGGTTGAATCCCCCAATACTCACGCTGTGGCATTTACAGGCAGTGTTGAGACTGGGCGCAAAATTGCAATGGGATGTGCTGAGCGTATGAAGCCCGCTGTGATTGAAGCTGGGGGCAGTGACCCAATGATTATTACTGAGCATGCACCACTCGATATTGCGGTGCCAGGCTGTACCATGTCAGCATTTCACCTTTCGGGTCAGGTCTGTGTTTCCTCTGAGCGTTTTTTTGTACACGAAGCTGTACATGATGAATTCATTGAAGGCTTTACCAAGATGGCCAAGGCTCTGAAGATTGGTCCAGGATTAGAAGAAAGTGAAATTGGCCCCTTGGTGAGTGAAGCCGCTCGCGACAAAGTTATCCGCTTGGTCGATGACGCTCTCTCCAAAGGTGCCCGTGTGGCATGTGGTGGACGTATTCCCGCACAGTATAATACGGGATGGTTTTATGAACCAACAATCCTGACCGGAGTTAATTCTGAGATGGCGGTTATGCAGGAAGAAGCATTTGGCCCTATTGCTTCGGTATGTAAGGTCAAAAGCTTGGATGAGGCTCTGGAACTGGCCAACAATACGAAATTTGGTCTTGGCGCTTCATTGTTTACCAATCGAATGGATGAGGCCATGCAGGCTTATGAGACCCTGGAAGCTGGTATGGTCTGGGTCAACAATCCATTAATTGATAATGACGCCATTCCCTTTGGAGGGTGGAAAATGTCCGGAATAGGTCGGGAAATGGGCCGCCAGGGACTTGATGCATTTCGTCAATCAAAGATGGGAGTTATAGACGCATCACCAACTATCCAGGACTGGTGGTATCCTTATCCACAAGACTGGTTCTATAACGGTAAAGGGCGAGAATACTGATGTTCAAGTGATACTCAAACAGTAGTTAGGATACAGAGAAATACTGAGTTGATGCCCGCATAGAGTCATGGGACTAAACCGCTCACGCGGTAATGAGAGTTAACCGTTTCATCGAATTTCCCCCGTGCCATTGTGCCTGTCTGTAGACTCTTGAGGTTTACCTCAACTTACAGACAGGAGTTTATCATGACAGATACAGC
>JABJOR010000599.1 GCA_018664265.1 Rhodospirillales bacterium | reverse complement strand
TAAACGTGGTCTGGCAGGACCGTATGGTTAGCGGCATGATGGACGCCCTGATCGGTAGCTTCGTTGTTGTGTTGATCATGATGATCATCCTGTTCCGTTCAATCTGGTGGGGGCTGTTGTCCATGGCTCCCCTGAGCATCAGTGTCGGGCTGATCTACGGCATTGTCGGGTTGATCGGCAAGGATTATGACATGCCTGTTGCTGTTCTTAGCTCATTGGCTTTAGGTTTGGCAGTGGATTATGCTATTCATTTTCTGTCGCGCTCTCGCGATGCCATTATTGAGTACGGTTCCTGGAAAGCAGCCATTGATGCTATGTTTGGAGAGCCTGCCCGCGCTATCAGTCGTAACGCAGTTGTATTGGGTGTCGGCTTCCTGCCTTTGCTGTTTGCACCGCTTATTCCTTATAACACGGTAGGCGTGCTCATTGCCTCAATCCTGGTGATCGCCGGGATGGCGACCTTGCTGATCCTTCCTGCCCTCATAACACTTCTTGAACCTGTGTTGTTCAAGAAGACGAAAGGAGCCTGATATGTTCAAAGTTTTGATGTTTCTGTTTGTTGTGAGTTTAAGTTTTACCGTACAGGCTGCGGACCTCACCAGTGCTGAAGAAATTATTCAACGCGCCAATTACATGTCCTATTACCAGGGCAAAGATGGTCGGGCGCAAGTGATCATGACTATCACGGACAGCCAAAGTCGCTCACGCACTCGCAAGCTGACGATCCTGCGCCGTGATGAGTCTGAGACGGATGCACTGGAAGGTAATGCCTATCGTGGCGACCAAAAATTCTACGTTTATTTTCACCGACCGGCGGATGTCTCCAAGATGGTATTCATGGTGTGGAAGCACCTGAAAGGTGATGATGATCGCTGGCTGTATCTGCCTGCCCTTGATCTGGTGAAACGGATTGCGGCCTCGGATCAAAGGACCAGCTTTGTGGGTTCAGACTTTTTGTATGAGGATGTCTCGGGACGCTTGTTGGAAGATGACACACACGAGCTGTTGGAAACCACGGATAAATATTACAAGATGCGCCATACGCCAAAAGACGCAACATCTGTGGAATTTTCATACTTTGATACCTTCATCCACAAACAAACATTCCTGCCTGTGCAGGCTGTTTACTTTAACGATAGCGGGGCCAAGCTTAGAACCATTTCTGTTAATGGTGTCGCCACTGTGCAGGGTTATACCACCGTGACAAAATCCACGGCAGAAAACCACCAAACCGGCAGCAAAACGGTGATGGAATATTCCAAGGTTATCTATGATACAGACCTGCCAGAGGATATTTTCTCTGAGCGGTACTTGCGCAAAGCGCCTAAGAAATATTTGAGGTAGCAGAGCTATGTATCGTTATCTGCTCATCGCTGTATTAATCGTTCAATCGCATGTGTCCTTGGCACAGGACCCGCTGTTGCCGGAAGGCCTTCTGGATGACCCGTTTGCGACACCAGAAACAACGATTGAACAAGATGAAACAATCGATCCAACCCTGTCATTCGGTGGGTTTTGGGAATCCCGGATTGGTGGGCGGCTGGTTGATGACAATAACCAGCGCAGCGCGTCTTTGAGCGAAATCCGTCTGCAACTGGAGTTTTCTAAAGATTTTGATCTGGCTTCAATTAATCTTGTTGGAGATTTTATTTATGATCATCTGGCCGATCAACACAGCATCGATCTGGAAAAAGGTCAGGGTTATTTTGATTTACGCGAAGCCAATTTTGAAGCCTCGCCCACGGATAATGTTGATCTAAAATTTGGTCGCCAAATTTTGACCTGGGGGACGGGTGATCTGGTTTTCATCAATGATCTGTTTTCAAAAGACTGGCACAGTTTCTTTCTGGGCCGTGACGAAGAGTACCTGAAAGCACCATCGGATGCACTCAAGGCTTCGCTATACAGTAACGTGGTGAATGTTGATTTGATTTATAACCCGCACTTTGACGCGGACCGGTTTTTGGATGGGCGGCGTATTAGCTACTACGCACCAGCCAGTGACAGTATCGTCGGGCGCCCCACTGGAATTATCACCGAAGACTATCCGGGAAGCTGGCTCAAAGATGATGAAATCTCTCTCAGGCTACACCAAAACGTAAGCGGCTATGAAGTCGCAGGGTATGGTTATCACGGGCGTTGGAAATCACCACAAGGACAGGCTGCCGTGACGGGAAATTCGACCTTCCCGGCCCTCAATGTGTTGGGGGCATCGGCGCGTGGACCGCTGGGCGGTGGCATCGCCAATATGGAGGCTGGATATTATAATTCACAGGATGACGGCGATGGTACAAATTCATTGATCAGGAATTCGGAAACCCGCTTTTTAGTTGGATTTGAGCGTGAAGCCGCACGTGATCTGACACTGGGTCTGCAATGGTATGTGGAACATATGCTGGATTATGGAGCTTACGAAAATGCTCTCTCATCCGGCGCAAAGGCCAAGGATGAGAACCGTCATCTTCTCACTTCGCGCCTGACGTGGCTGACCCATAGCCAGAATACCGAATGGTCATTGTTTGCCTTTTATTCCCCAACCGATCAGGATTTGTATATCCGCCCGCGTGTGAGTTACAAAATCGATGATTTCTGGACGGCGGAAGCTGGTAGTAATATCTTCGCTGGTAAAGATAAACACACATTCTTTGGCCAGTTCAGAGATAACACAAATGCTTATATGGCTTTACGTTACGGGTTTTGATGTATTCGTAGAAGGTGATTTGAAATAGATGTCTGATGAATCTACAATCTCGGTTGTTCCTCTCACAAAAGATCGCTGGGAGGATTTCAAAACTCTTATGGGGCCTAAAGGCGGGTGTGGAGGGTGTTGGTGCATGCTTTGGCGGCAAACCAAAACAGACTTTGAGAAGAACACCGGCGATGGCAATTTAAATAAAATGAAAACGCTGGTTGCCGGGAATGCGCTGCCTGGACTTCTTGCCTATTCAGAAGAGCAACCCATCGGCTGGATTTCAGTCGCCCCAAGAGAAAACTATGTACGACTGGAAAAATCACGGGTTCTGAAACCGCTGGATGACCAACCTGTCTGGTCTGTATCATGCTTCATGATCGACAAGTCTTATCGCCGCCAAGGTATTGCCGCTGTGATGTTGAAAGTTGCTTGTGACTTTGTTCAGGAGCAAGGTGGCATAATTATCGAGGGCTATCCAATAGCTCCCAAGAAAGACCCGTATCCAGCTGTCTATGCCTGGACAGGTTTTGAAAGCGTTTTCAAGCGTGCAGGGTTTAGCGAAGTTGCCCGACGTTCAGAAACCCGTCCGATCATGCGAAAAATTCTTAAACCAGCATAACATCATCGCGCTCACGCAGGCGAGCAGCATCTGGTGGCGACAGGCGTACACGCATATGAATGCCGCTCTCGTCGTCTCTGCGCTCTTCGACTTTGCCGTATTCATAAAGCCATGCCACGGCGGCGCCGTTTTGGTACTCAACATCGACACTGAGGATTTCATGATGTCTGGTTAGCTCAGCTTCAATGCGCTGGCAGAGTTTATCCAACCCCTCGCCTGTAATAGCCGATACCGCTTCGATGGCCTCAAAGCTACGATCATGACGATTAACAAGGGCGACATTTTCTTCTTCATCCAGTAAGTCAATTTTATTGACGACCTCGACCAGGATACTATCGGTGGTTATGGACTCGTCTTCGGTATCAATCACACCAAGATTTTGCAATACATCCATAACATCGCTTTTTTGAGCGTCCGTGTCGGGATGGGCAATATCGCGAACGTGTAAAATCATATCGGCCTGACAGACTTCTTCCAGAGTGGCATGGAAGGCTGTTACCAGTTCGTGCGGCAGATCAGAAATGAATCCCACTGTATCGGACAGGATGATGGTTTCACCAGAAGGCAGGTCCAGCCTGCGCATGGTTGGGTCCAAAGTCGCAAACAACAAATCCTGCGTCATGACATCGGCGTTTGTCAGTCGATTAAACAGAGTTGATTTCCCGGCGTTCGTATAGCCGACCAGTGCAACCAGTCGGTACGGTACGCGTTTGCGTGCCTTGCGGTGCAAATTACGGGTGCGTTCAACATTGGTGAGC
>JABJOR010000598.1 GCA_018664265.1 Rhodospirillales bacterium | reverse complement strand
GTAACTGATCATCGGGAACAACTTTTTGTACCAGACGTAGACGGAAAGCTTCGGCTGAATCAATCGGCTCACCCGTCAGCATCATCATCATGGCATCAGCATAACCGATCAGACGCGGTAATGTCTGGGTTCCGCCACCACCGGGCAGTGCGCCCAGTTTGACTTCTGGAAGGCCAACTTTGGCACCTTCCGCCATAACGCGAATGTCACAGCCAAGAGCCAGCTCCAAACCACCGCCGAGCGCGTAGCCATTAATGGCTGCAATGGTAGGCTTGCTCAGTTTGATAGAGTTTGGCGTGATCCATTTGGTGGTACGTTCTTTAGGTGTCAGATACAGATAATCAGGTGCCTTGCGAATGTTGATGCCCGTTGAGAACGCACGGCCTGTTCCAGTGTAGATCAGGACTCGCAGATCATCATCTTCTTCAAATTCGGTGAGCAAACGACGGTGTTCGTCCATCATTTCCGGATCCCAGGAATTCATAGCCTTGGGACGGTTCAGGGTCAGAATAGCAACGTGTCCGCGCTTTTCCCAAAGCAAGCAAGGGCCTTCATCTTCTGTTTTTGTCTCGGTGCTCATAACTCTGTTCGCCTTATGCTTAATTGTTATCTATGAAATCTTTGATCAACTCATTGGTCACGTCTGGCTGTTCCCAGTGCAGACAGTGACCAACGTCGGGGATCACACACATTTCTGCATTTGGAATGCCTTCGGTAATCATTTCTGATGCCTTGGGTGGACAATACGGGTCAAGCTCGCCTGCGACAACCAATGTTGGATGCGGGATGTTTCCCAATTCCTGAATCATTGGCTCACTGTTCAGCCTCAACATGGCACGCCCTGCATTCAGGTATCCGTTTACATCGCGAACAGCGCCAGTGCGAAGTTCCTGATATTCAGCAATCAGGTCTTCATTGCTGTCTTTGGCAGAAAAGCAACCGCGTGCATCGCTGGTGTTCGTTGCATTGAGAACATTAAGGCCACCAGCTTCAACTTCCGCCAAGCGCTTGTTAAAGAACTCGGCGCCCGGGCGACCAACCACACAAGAGCTGGCAACCAAAATCAGGCCTTTGCACATGTCAGGGAAGTCCAGGGCGAAGCGTTGAGAGATCACGCCGCCCATGGAAAATCCGCACAGAAAGACATCGCCTTTACCATTTGCACTGATAATCTGGGACAGATCATCCGCCATTTGATGAACTGTTCCGTTACCAGCACCAACCGGGCTGGCCCCGAAACCGCGCACATCATAGCTGATGACGTTCATGTGATTGCGAAGGAACTTTGCTTGGCGTTCCCACGCAATCCGTTCTTCGGACAGTCCGTGTATCAGGACGACTGTTTTATCGTTCTTTCCCTGGCTCATCGGTTTAGCTTACTTGAAGTGTTCAATGATGTCTTTGGATAGCTCTTGCATACGAGCCAAACGTCCACCAGCACCAGCACGGAAAGCCAATGTTACACCATGAAGGCCAAGGGCTTGAAGCTTCTTGATCTGGTCACGGCATTCTTGTGGGCCGCCCGTGAAGGAAACCCAGTCGATGAATTCTGGTGACAGAACGCTTTTGTGACTGGCGTGTGAAGACATATGCTCCAGACGGTCATAGGCGTTGCTGGCGGCAGTGAAATCATCACGCCATTTTTCCAGGAAGTCAGGTACAACTTTCCACTGGCTGAAGGTTTCAGCCTGAGATGCTGCCCAGTGGCTAACGTCTTCGCGGCCCTGAACTTTATCTTCGTTCATGCCAATAGCAGCCCACAGGTGCAGTGTGATTTCATTGAAATCACGGCCAACTTCTTCGGCACCTTTTTTGACAAGATCGATCTGCCATTTGGTGAATTCTTCGTTGGCTCCGCCCATTAGAATAACACCGTCAGCAACACGACCACACATCTGCAGGATACGAGGCTGGTTAGCGGCAACAAAGACCTTAACGCGACCGTTGCTTGTGGTCAGTCTGTAATCCAGACCGTGTGGCCCCATGATTTCGCCACCTTCGGTCAAGGTGTGAATGTCATTGATAGATTTTTCAAGGTTGGCGATGGTGGAAGGCTTCTTACCGATAGAAAAAACGCCCGTCCAGCCTGTGCCGATACCACAAATTGCGCGGCCATCACTGATTTCATTCAACGCAGTGAAAGAGCAAGCCAGTGTTGTTGGATCACGGGTAATCGGGTTGGTGACACCGGTGCCGAGCTGAATTTTTTTGGTTCCAACGGCCATCAGTGGCATTGCTGTGTAGCAATCTTTCATGGATAGCTGAACGTCAGCAATCCAGGCACTGTCAAAACCCAGATTTTCTGCATTTTGAACAACTTCGACGGAATGGGTGATCGGCTCGCGGGGGCTAATCCCCAATGATGTTCCAATATGCACGTGGTATCCTCCTAAAAATAGTATTTCGGCAAAATTATTCTACTGATTGCCCCAAAAATGATGCTTTGGGTAATAATCAGGAATGGAGGGACCGTAAACTTAAAAAAGGGTTGGGTTCACGTAACTTTTTGTTCACGCCTGTTTATGCCGCAACTTCTTTGATAACCCAGTTAAAGAACTTTTGCGCATTCGGGCTGAGCGGTTTACCGCGGGGGACTACCAAATAGATGGCATTACCTTTGCTGAAAGTGTCTTTTATAGGGCGAATCAGACGGCCTTTTTTTAACTGCTCGCCGAGCAAATCGGTGAAGGCAAGTGCAATTCCCTGGCTATCCATAGCGGCCTGGATCACATTGGCGTAACTATCGAAGCCGAGCTTTCGCACATTATCAGGCATTTCCATGCCGAGGCTTTCCATCCACCAATCCCAATTTTCAACCGAGTGCATACTTCCGTTCAAATATAACAGGGTATGATTCTTCAAATCTTCCAGTTTGTTGACAGGGTCTGTTTCTTCCAGATACCGGGGGGAACAAACCGGATAAGATTCTACATCAAACAAATGTGTGGATTTATAGCCTGGCCATTTCCCCTTTCCGTAAAGAATTCCCACATCACTTCCTTCTTCCATCAAGTCGAGGGGGGAATCGGATGCACCGATGCTGATATCCACATCCCCATGGGTTTGGCTAAAGCTGGACAGTCTCGGGGTTAGCCAGAATGTTGTTATGGCAATCGTAGAGGCTACTGTAATCTTGGTGGTCTGATTTTTGTATTGCAGGGATATTGCAGTTTTAGCAATGTTGCCAAGGCTTTCAGAAACAACGGCTTTCATTTCCTCCCCCGCCGGGGTTAATTCCAGTGCGCGATAAAGTCGCACGAATAATTTGATCCCGAGATAGTTTTCCAAAATTCTGATTTGCCGGGAAATTGCTTCGCGACTAATCAGGAGTTCCTGTCCAGCCCGTGTAAAGCTCAGCAAACGTGCTGATGCTTCAAAGGCGACGAGACTGTTTACAGGGGGGAGTGTTTTTCTAAGAGTTTGCATGAAGTTATTGTTACGCAATACCTATCCTTTTTCAAGTTTACGTTCTGTGGATAACAGCATTAATTGACCCATCGCTACTGAATTATAATGGATTTCTTTATGGCATCAGCTTTACGCCCCAGTCATCTGCCGGAAATGGACCTCCAGTGTCCGACAAATCTGGGTGATGTTTTTAGGCATATATCAAATGGAGCCCAGCTTTTGGCTGGCGGAACAGATATATTGCTACAGGCATCCGTGCGTGGAGAGCCAAACAAGCTGGTTTGGACCGGCGGTATTGAATCCATGAAAGAATTTGATGCCGATAGTGATTTCATCAAAGTTGGCGCAAGCGTTCCGCTTTCTACAATGATCAAATCCAATGCATTTCGAGATGGAGCCCCCGCAGTTGCCGATGGTGCCCAGTCGGTAGGTTCATTGCAACTGCGCAACCAGGCAACTATGGTCGGTAATGTCTGCACAGCTTCTCCTGCGGCTGATACAGTGCCCGGATTGTTGATCCATAACTGCGTGGTAGCTACCATTGATAAAGAAAATAACAAACGTGAAATTGCCTTGAAAGATTTTCTGACAGGGCCTGGCAAGACAAACCTTGGTGAGGGAGAGTTGGTAACGTGCCTGTCTTTTTCCAGGCTTGGTAAGAACCAGATGAGTGCCTATCAGCGTTTCACCCAACGCGAAGCTCTGGATTTGGCATTTGCCAGTGTTGCGGCAAGACTTGAATTTGAAGAAGACGGACAAACATTAATGACAGTGAATCTGGCTCTTGGCGCGGTTGGGCCAACAGCGATAGATGCAAGTGCTGCGGCAGATATTCTGAAAGGGCATCCGATAAGTGAAGGGCGACTGGATATTTGCGCTGATGCAGCCAGTCAATTGTGCTCACCAATATCAGATCATCGTGCCAGTGCTGGATATCGCAGGCAGTTGATCAGGGCATTGGTTGGTGATGTGGTTCGACAAGCAGCAACACGTTATGGAAACAAGAAATGACAGTGGTAAATACAATTCGCGTCAACGGTGTCGATCATGAAATTCCGGCGAACTGGCAGGCAAAGCGGTTGCTTGATTATCTTCGCACTGAGCTAAAACTGGTTGGAGTGAAGGAAGGTTGCGGCGAAGGCGACTGTGGTGCCTGTACTGTATTGGTTGATGGCGAGCCTATGTGTTCCTGTTTGTTGCTCAGTGGTGTGGTTGGTGGCCGTGAAGTCACTACCATCGAAGGCCTCCCACGCGAATATCTCGATAAATTCTCCAGTGCTTGCGAAACCCATGGCGGGGTACAATGTGGATTTTGTACCGGTGGTGTTGCAGTAATGAGTTCCTGGATGAAAAACGGTGGAACTGAAACCGGGGTTGAGCCTGTATCAAAGCTGCTGGAAGGCAACATTTGTCGCTGCGGTGGATACCAGCAACTGACCAATGCCATTGCGGATATTAATTAATGCTTGATATGACACCCCCCAAGATTTCTACGATCGCTGATCGCTCAACCGGGCGCGCTCGTTATACGTCAGATTTGGTCCCGGCTGGAACAACGCTGGTTGGTATAGCGCGTAGCCCGCATGCGCATGCGAACGTACTAAGCATTGATACAAGCAAAGCAATGGCGCTTCCCGGTGTGCTGGATGTTTTGACGCCAGAGGATTTTTCCGGTGTTGCCCTTGGTCACCACATAGCGGATGAGCCCATATTAACAGATCGCGTGCGGTATGTGGGTGAAGGTGTCGCTGCTGTGGCTGCTGTTGACGAAGCCGCCATGATTGCAGGAATTGCGGCCCTTGATATCGAATATGAAGTCCTGCCTCATGCTATCAGAGTTGATGACGCGTTAGCGCTCGATAGGCCTATACATGATAATTTTCCTGATAATGTGGCCCGTCGATTTGCGGCTGAGCCGGGTGATTGGGATGCTGAGGTTAAACGAGTTACCCATTGGGCCGAAGGCACCTTTGAGACAGCCGCCGTTCCACACGCTTATTTGGAGCCTCGGGCTTGTCTGGTCCGTGTCGATGGCAATGAGCTGGAATTGGTCAGCGGAACTCACGCGCCATCTATGCTGGCTGATCAGTATAACAAGATCGCTGCCGTGTGGGGTGCTACGGTGGAAGTAACGACGCCTGATATGGGCGGGTCTTTTGGTGCCAAGTGGGAGCATCCGACCCATCTGGTATGCCTTTCTTTTGCGCACAGGCTGCAACGTGATGTGGCAATGGTTCTACCGCGTCGCGATGACATGATCGCGGGGCGAACCCGCATTGCCATGCGGATCTTTATGCGCATTGGTGCAACCGCAGACGGTGAACTGGTCGCCAAGCAAACCAAAGTTTGGGCTGATAACGGGGCTTATTCTCTGCACGGCCCATCGGTTTTGCTGGCGGCGTCAGTCCGCGTTGATAACCTTTACAAGTTTTCCGCCGTCAAGGCAGAGGGCCAATTGATTTATACCAACAATATACCATCGGAATGTTTCCGTGGATTTGGTATCCCTCAATCTGCATTTGCCCAAGAACAACTGGTCGATGAACTTGCCAGGAAGCTTGATCTTGATCCTGTGGAAATGCGCCGCCGTAATGCCGTAGGTGAAGGAGATACCAGCGTTCATGGCTGGGAAGTGACTAGTTGCGGGCTGGAAGATTGTCTTGATATGGTTCGTGATCGTATCCAGTCCCATCGCAATGATAGCGGATTGGTATCGGATGGCCGATTTAAAATTGGCTATGGACTGGCAGCCGTAATTCATTGCGTCAGTAATAGTGGGCATGATGAGGCCACAGATATTTCCAACATTATTATCAGTGTTGATCCAGATGGAACAATCTGTGTGGCTTCCGGTGAAGTTGAGCTGGGTGCCGGAACAGCTGAGGTCCTTCAACGCACTGTTGAACGTGAACTGGATATCAAGCGGGGCCAGTTCCGTTTTGTTCTGGGCCATACTTCTACCGGACCATTCGGGCGTGGCAGTTTCGCCAGCCGCACATCATTCTTCATGGCACATGCTGCAATTGCCGGGTGTAAAATATTCTCAGAAAACTGCTCAAAACTGGTTGATGATCTGGGGCTTGAAACAAATGCCTCTATAGCTGAAATCGCAAAGCTTGCGGCGCAAAAGGGCCATGCGGAAAGCCTTAAAGCAACGGCGCAATTTATCCCTGAGAATGTGGTCGCCGCAGATGATCACGGGTATGGCAATATCGCATCAGCCTACACATTTGCTGTGCACGGTGCTTGCGTGAAAGTTGATACTTTAACCGGGAAAACGATGATTCAACAATATTGGGCTGCTCATGATACTGGCACGGTTGTTAATTATCAGGGAGCCGTTGGTCAGGTCATAGGTGGCGTGATTCAAGGAATTGGGATGGCTTTGTCAGAGACAACGGCAGTGGCCGAGAATGGTCAGCTACTGAATCCAGGATATCTTGATGATCGAGTTCCGACGTTCCCGGGGATGCCGAATGTTGATGTACATTTTGCTGCAACGTTTGATAAAAATGGCCCGATGGGAGCAAAAACCATTGGAGAGCCACCCGTTATCCCTGTTGTTGGCTGTATCGCCAATGCTATCTATGATGCGGTTGAAGAACGCCAGTACACGCTGCCCATGACACCGGAACAAGTCTGGAACAGCTTAAATACCAAGGTGCAATGAGTCCTCTTGAAGGCTATACTCGTGAAAATATCGAGTAACTTGTGGAGAATATCTAAATGAGCGATTTGGTTCTGATTGACCATAAAGAGGGGGCTTTGGTTCTGACATTGAACAGGCCTGAGCGAAAGAATGCCTTCTCGAAAGCTATGCTTGGTGAGCTACAAAGCGCCTTAAGCAATGAGATCAGGGATGATACGGGCGCCGTGGTTATCCATGGTGCTGGTGGTTGTTTCAGTGCCGGCGCCGACATGTCGGAATTGCGTGGCACAGGCGAAGATATTGATATGGATGACGCATTTGATGCTGTGACTACGGCTATGCGCGCTGCACCTGTTCCTGTCATCGCGGCAATCGATGGCCCCTGTATGGGCGGATCATTTGATTTTGCCATGGCTAGTGATGTTCGTATCGCCAATTCAAAGGCGGTCTTTCAGGTTCCGGCGACGCGCATTGGATTGCTTTACAGCCCCAAATGTATCGTACGTATGCGCAAACTCCTTGGCCGAGATGTTGTCATGCGGATGATGGTTCTGGGCGAGCGGTTTGATAGTCAAGCCGCTTTGCGATCTGGCATTGTTTCGCAAGTTATTGAAGGTGATAGCTGCCTTAATGTGGCCGTTGAGATGGCGCAACAGGCACAAGGTAATGTTCGTGGGGCCGTTGAAGCAACCAAGTGGCTTTTGAATGCTGTGGACAGCGATGATTACGATCCTGAATTCTGGGAAGGCATTCGCAAAAAATTATTGTCCTCGAGCGAGCGTCAAGAAGCCGTTGCCAAAGCAAAAGCACGGGTAATGAAATAGGCAAATTATGAAGCACAGTGTTTCACAGCAGGGTATTTGGGCTGTTGTTCCGGTCAAAAGTTTTGATCAGGCCAAAAAGCGCATGTCTTCTGTGCTCAGTGCCGATGAACGGCGTCAGTTGTCCCGCGCCATGCTTGGTGATGTGCTAGAGGCGACTTCCCAGGCATCAAGTCTAAGTGGCGTCCTGGTCGTGACATGTGAAATAGAGGCCATGGAACTCGCCAAAGCTTTCGGGGCCAGTGTTCTGAGTGAGACAACCAGTAGCGGTCTTTGTGAAGCCGTATCCAATGCCGGGCAACATCTGAACGCACAGGGCCTTTCCGGTATGATTAGTATTCCCGGTGATGTTCCGCTGGTGTGTGCAGATGAAATTGACCGGGTTATTCATAATCACGGCACCGCACCGGCTGTAACGTTGGTATCAGCGTGGGATGGTGGCGGAACCAATGCATTGGTCTCAACCCCGGCAGATGCCATTTCTTTGCATTTCGGAGAAAACAGTTTTAGGGCGCACAAGGATGCAGCGATAAAGGCAGGGCTGGAGCCCACGGTGATCAGCTCACCCGGTCTGGAATTGGATCTTGATACACCAGATGATTTGGTAGCATTTCTTGAACGTAATTCAAATACGCGTACAGCAAAATATTTTGAAGAAATTCACGTAGCAGAGCGTTTTGATGATCATCACCAGAAATTGAAGTTGAGACTGGGATGAACGTTATTCGATCCACAAATTTATCGCCGGATATTGAAGCGCTGACTTCCAGGGATATCAATGATTTATTGTCTTCGGCGGCGTCTTTGCGCGATCAGGGGCACGGGTCTGTCGTAACTTATTCGCGAAAAGTCTTTATACCCCTAACCCAGCTTTGCCGGGATGTCTGTCATTACTGCACCTTTGCGCAAGTTCCCAAGGCTGGACAACGGGCCTATATGACGGCTGAGGAAGTTCTTGAGATTACCAGACAAGGGCAAGCTGCCGGATGTAAAGAAGCGTTGTTTACGCTAGGGGACAAACCGGAATTACGGTTTCGAGTAGCAGCGGATGAATTAAAGCAGATGGGCTACGGCTCCACGCTTGAATATGTCGCAAGTATGGCTGAACTGGTTTTTAAGGAAACCGGGCTGCTGCCTCACATCAATCCAGGTGTTATGAATTCCGAAGAGATGAAGATGCTCAAAAGCGTTTCAGTCTCCATGGGGCTGATGCTGGAAAGTGCTTCCGAACGTTTGTGTGAAAAAGGCGGGCCGCACTACGGGTCTCCTGACAAGGTTCCGTCTGTACGATTGGAAACCTTGCGTCTGGCTGGTGAACTTGGTGTGCCGATGACATCAGGTATCCTGATCGGGATCGGTGAAACCCGTGAAGAGTGCATTTCATCACTGTGTTCTTTACGCGATTTACACGAACGTTACGGCCATATTCAGGAAATCATTGTTCAGAATTTCCGCGCCAAGCCGGGTACTAAAATGTCTGACGCTCAGGAACCGGGCGCAGAATACCTGCTGTGGGCAATTGCTGTCGCGCGCCATATCTTTGGCCCCGAAATGAGCATTCAGGCCCCACCAAACCTCAGCCCCGGGCAGGGGCGTGCCATGATAGATGCCGGGATCAATGACTGGGGTGGTGTTTCACCTGTAACCCCGGATTTCGTTAATCCTGAAGCACCATGGCCACAAATTGAAGCTTTGTCGGCTGAGACCGCCAAGGCTGGCAAGACATTGGTGGAACGACTGGCGATCTACCCAAAGTATATTTTTGAGACTAAAGAATGGCTTGAGCCAAAACTGCGTTCTGTCGTTTTTGAAAATATTGACGCCGATGGATATGCCCGTACGGATAGCTGGCTGACAGGATCTCAAACACCATTGCCTGATTTTGGTGTCTCAAATCCTATGCCTCATGTTCAAAATGAGCTTTCCCGTTTGCTATCAAAAGCCGGCGAAGGTCTTGATCTGAGCCACGGCGAAGTAGAAATCTTGTTTGCTTCGCGTGGTGGTGATTTTACCAGAGTGTGTGAAGCAGCCGATGCCCTGCGCCGTGATATTAATGGCGATACCATCACGTACGCGGTGAACCGTAACATCAACTATACAAACGTTTGTTATTTTCATTGCGGCTTCTGTGCCTTTTCCAAAGGTAAGAAGGCCGAGGAATTGCGCGGCAAACCGTATGATCTGGATATGAGTGAAATTCTGCGCAGAGTTGGAGAGGCCCGTGCGCGTGGGGCTACGGAAGTTTGCATGCAAGGCGGTATTCATCCGTCTTATACGGGTGAAACTTATTTGAATATTTGCCGCTCGGTAAAACAGGCTTTTCCGGATATCCATATTCATGCCTTCTCACCACTGGAAATCTGGCATGGTGCAGAAACTCTGGGTATGAGCTTGCCAGATTATCTTGGTAAAATGCGCGAGGCCGGGTTGGGTACATTGCCCGGAACAGCGGCAGAAATTCTCGACGATGAAATCCGCGATGTCATCTGCAAAGACAAGATCAATGCAGCCCAGTGGGGCGAAGTGGTTATGGCAGCCCACCAAGTCGGGATCAAGACCACATCGACCATCATGTTCGGGCATGTTGAGCGCCCTGTCCATTGGGCGCGTCATCTGTTGTTATTGCGTGATATCCAAAAAACAACGGGGGGCATTACAGAATTTGTGCCGCTGCCGTTCGTGCACATGGAAGCACCGTTCTATTTGAAGAATGCCGTGCGCAAAGGCCCGACTTTCCGTGAGGCTGTTTTGATGCACGCTGTGGCGCGTTTGGCTCTGCATCCTCATATTACTAATATTCAAACGTCCTGGACCAAGATGGGGCCTGAAGGTGCCAAGGCTTGCCTGAACGCCGGGTGTAATGATTTGGGTGGGACATTGATGAATGAAAGTATCAGCCGTGCGGCTGGCAGCTCTCATGGTCAGGAAATGCCACCGGAAGATATGGAAGCCTTGATTGCGAGCATGGGGCGCAATGCCAAACAGCGCACAACGCTCTATGAAACGCCGCCAATATGTGCTCAAGAAGCCTCCTTTAATGCGGCTCCTTTGAACGACATCATCAACACTCCGCTAAAAAAAGGCAAATAACCTATGGGTGGGAATTCAGTTTGTTTGTTTGAAGTTGGCCCGCGCGATGGTTTGCAAAACCAATCTGCACAAATTGCCACGGACCGTAAGATCGAGCTTGTTGATTTATTATCCGAAAGTGGTCTGACACGTATTGAGGCCACGGCTTTTGTGTCGCCCAAGTGGGTGCCACAGCTTGCCGATGCAGCGGATGTGCTGGCTGGTATCAACCGCAAAGATGGTATTCGATATGCGGCGCTTACGCCAAACCTAAAAGGATATGAGCGTGCCCGTGACGCAGGAGCCGACGAGGTCGCTGTGTTTGCTGCAGCTTCAGAAGGTTTTAGCCAAAAAAATATTAATTGCAGCATCACCGAAAGCCTTGTGCGGTTTGAGCCTGTCATGGAAGCAGCATTAAAAGATGGTGTTCCTGTTCGAGGGTACGTTTCTTGTGTGGTGGCCTGTCCCTATGACGGCTCAATCGCGCCTTCAGAAGTTGCACGTGTTGCGAAGAGTCTGCTTGATATGGGCTGCTATGAAATCTCGCTGGGCGATACAATTGGTGCTGGCTCACGCGATACGGTTTCTGCCATGCTGGAGGCTGTGACAGCCGTTGTTCCTGCGCAAAAACTTGCCGGCCATTATCATGATACCGGGGATAATGCTTTGGGGAATATAGAAACCAGTCTGGATTTTGGGTTGCGTGTATTTGATACGGCAGTCGGCGGCCTTGGGGGTTGTCCTTATGCTCCCGGTGCCAAGGGTAACGTGGATACTGTGGCTGTTGTGGCAAGGTTATCGGAACTTGGTTATGATACAGGAATCGATATGGGGAAGCTGGAAAAAGCGGAACAGTTGGCTCTGGCGATCAAGCAGGAAGGGGAAACATCGTGAGTAATTTTGAAACAATCCGTCTGGATGTAGATGCACGTGGTGTGGCTCGACTAACCCTCAATCGTCCGGAAAAACATAACAGCCTCAATGCACAAATGATTGCTGAATTACGTGCGGCTTTGTCACAGATTGATGATGAAGGAGGCGTCCGTGTGGTGATTTTAAGCGGCGAGGGAAAGAGCTTCTGTGCTGGCGGTGATCTGGGCTGGATGAAGGATCAGGTTGATAGTGATCGAGATGGGCGCATTGATCATGCGACTGAGCTTGCAACCATGCTGAAAGAACTGGATGGCCTGACCAAGCCGACCATAGCCCGCGTCAATGGACAGGCCTATGGCGGCGGTATTGGTATGATGGCGGTATGCGATATCGTGATCGCCGTTGATGATGCCCGGTTTGCCCTGACAGAAACTCGTTTGGGGCTAATTCCGGCAACCATAGGCCCGTTTGTTGTGGCAAGAATGGGGGAAGGCGCTGTCCGACGTGTGGCTCTGAATGCCTGTCCT
>JABJOR010000597.1 GCA_018664265.1 Rhodospirillales bacterium | reverse complement strand
GCCAGTTGTGTGTCCTGTCATGGCGAGCACCCTATGAAGGATGAAAAGCTCAATGAACATACGGACAAGATTGCATGCCAGACGTGCCATATCCCGTTGTTCGCACGCGGAGACTATGCCACCAAGATGTGGTGGGATTGGTCAACAGCAGGTCAGATGGACGGGGAAGGCAAACCGTTTGCCCGACTCAATGACGAAGGTCATGAAATCTATAATTCCAAAAAAGGTGATTTTGAATGGCAACGCGATGTTGTGCCGTCCTATGGCTGGTTCAATGGTGTTATAGATTACACCCTGCCTGCCGATACCATCGACCCTGATCAGACTGTCAGCATCAATCAAATCAATGGCTCTGCGGATGACCCGCAATCCCGCATCTGGCCCTTCAAGGTCATGCGTGGCAAACAACCTTACGATACACAGAACCGAACCCTCGCCATCCCACATACCACGGGTAAAGATGGATACTGGAAGACATTTGACTGGCTGGACGCCCTTACCAAAGGTATGGCCGCGGCAGATCTGCCCTTTAGTGGAAACTATGGGTTTGTTGAAACAAAAATGTCATGGCCTTTGGCACACATGGTTGCCCCGGCTAAAGAAGCGCTTACGTGTGAAGAATGCCATTCTTCGAATGGTCGTATGAGCGATATCGAAGGCATCTATATTCCTGGCCGTGATTCCATAAACTGGCTTGATTGGCTTGGCTTCGGATTACTTGGCCTGACCGGCGCTGGCGTCACCATACACGGCTTCCTGCGGATTATCTTCCGCCGCAAAATGAATAACTCCAGCAAGGGAGAATGATCATGACCGGCAACACAAACAATCGTATCTACATATTCAAAGGATTCGAGCGGTTCTGGCACTGGGCGCAGGCAGCATTGATCATGGGGATGGCGGCCACTGGATTTGAAATTCATGGCACTTACACGCTATTGGGATTTGAAAGTGCTGTGTTCTGGCATGGCACGCTTGCCTGGACGTTGATCTGGCTTTGGATCTTTGCCATCTTCTGGCATCTGACGACAGGTGAATGGCGGCATTATATCCCCACAACAGAAAAACTTATTAGCGTTGCTATGTTCTATGGGCTCGGAATCTTCAAAGGCGAGCACCATCCTTACAAGCCAACACAATTGCGTAAACACAATCCTTTACAGTTATTAGCATACCTGGGTTTCAAATTATTTATGGCCCCCCTGATCTGGGTAACTGGCATTTTGTATCTCTACATCAATGATTGGTCTGCCTGGAATCTGGGTTGGTTGAATTGGCTCAGTCTGGAGTTGATTGCAAACTTGCATGTTGCCGGCGCTTTCCTGTTGATCATCTTTCTGGTTGGGCATGTTTACATGACCACAATGGGCCACACTGTGTTTGCTCACATAAAGGCCATGATTACCGGGTGGGAGGAACAGTCATGAAACAGCAAACAATCTCATTAAGCCGACGCCAGGTTTTGCTTTATGGCAGTGCGGCTCTGGCTCTGACCTCCATTGGCTCCCTATGGGCTGTTCCAGCACAAGCATCACCCAAGGATGCGAAACAAAAACTCGCAGAATTGACTGGCGGCGCAGAAATAAGCAAAGGTCGCATCCATATTACGCTGCCCAAACTTGCCCATGACGGGACACGAGTTCGCATTAAAATTCAAACAGATAGCCCCATGACACCCGATGATTATGTTCGCGCAATTCACATTCTTGGTGAACGCAACACGCTTCCCGAAATTGCAAGTTATCAGTTCACACCGGAATGTGGAAAAGCTGAACTCATAACCCGTATTCGACTTGCCAAGTCACAAACCATTGTTGCCGCTGCCGAAATGAATGACGGCAGTGTCTACATCGCCAAAGCCCGTTGCAACGTGGCACGCGGTGCTGGTGGTTGTGGATAAGGAGCACGAAAATGAACCCTTTAACACCTAGAATTAAAATGCCATCGCAAGCGTCTGTTGGGGACGTGATCGAGATTAAGACCAAAGTCCGACACCCAATGGAAACAGGATGGCGCAAAGACGGCAATGGAAACGCCGTGCCACGCAATCGGATCAACTGGTTCGTTTGCAGCTTTGAAGGCAACGAAGTTTTTAGCGCAAGTTTCCATTCCGGTATTTCTGCTGACCCTTATCTGGTTTTTCATAACCGGGTGGCAGGCGCAGGAACCTACACATTTGAATGGCACGCTGATGATAACTCAGTTCTGGTTGCCTCGGTTCCCATTGAAATAATTAACACTTGATATTACGGAGGATTAGATCATGAAACGCACATTCACATTCTTATCAATCATTGCAGTGATCTTTTTCACTGTGCTCTCTTTTAACGCGTCATCGGCTACGGCTGCTGAAGAGGGATATTATACAAAGATTGTCGATTATACTTTCATTCAGCCATACGCAGTCATCCCGGCCCGCGATGATGTAACGATCATCGACTCTCGTCCTATGAAAAGACGCTTTAATAACGGCCATATTCCAGGCGCAATCAGCCTTCCAGACAGTAGCTTTAAGAAAATGACGGACATGTTGCCAGCCGATAAAGCCGCCATGCTGATTTTTTATTGTGGTGGTGAAAAATGCATGCTGAGCCACAAGTCAGCTTACAAGGCAGGCGCTCTTGGCTACACCAATATCCATGTGTATGCCGCAGGGTATCCTGATTGGATAGCAAAGGGAAACCTTGGGTCTGTCAGTGCAGCTTACGTCCAAAACGCTATTGAAAAAGACAAGGCTGTTGTTGTTGATGCTCGTCCTGCAAAACGCAAATATGCCAAGGGCCATGTTCCTGGTGCTATCAGCATTCCAAACTCAAACTTTGATAAACTCACCCATATGCTGCCAGCCGACAAGCAAATGCAGCTGGTATTTTACTGTGGTGGTATGAAATGCCCGCTCAGCGTCAAATCAGCCTATAAAGCGCTGGATCTTGGTTACACGGATGTCAAAGTATTCCAGGGTGGATATCCTGAATGGGTAAACGCTTATGGTAAAGGGGCTATGGGACTTGCTCCTTATGAAGAAGCCAACAACAGCACCGGGTCAGCCATTGCAGTTGGTGAAGATGGCGACACAATTACCCTGGCATCTTTCAGCACAATCATGGCGAATGACCGTAATAGCATTCACCTGATAGACGTCCGCGATCTTTCAGAATTTGATACGGGATCTATGCAGGGTGCCATAAATATCCCAGTAGAAGAGTTGGTTGACCGAGTTGCAGAACTGCCTACAGACAAGCCTATCGTGTTTGTCTGCTCAACGGGTGCTCGAAGCGGCGAAGCCTACGATATCGTCAAACTGGAAAAAGAAGAAATGGCCGTTTTCTTCCTTGATGCGGAAATAACATATCATCCAGATGGTAACTATGAGCTGGCAGCGAATAACTAAATCCAGAAACATGGAGAACTGTCAATTGCGGAGGCATTAATTGCCTCCGCATCTCATTTAAGGCCTGATAAATTTCAAAACGGCATGTTTATACTGCCATCCGCAATCATTTTTTCATAAGCGATAAGATCTTCTTCAGAATCAATTTCCCCCCAACTACCATAAACCGGGACGGTCGAAATGCTGACTCCGTTTTTAATCAGTAGATTGAGCAATCCTGTCATATCCAGACTGTCTTGCTTATCCAGTGGTAATGTGGCGACAACTTTTTCAACCTCTCCCCAGGATTGAGGTGAAAATTTGAGGAGTCCCATATATTGGCCTTCAACCTCATTCATGGTTTCAGGTCTTGCCCCTATTTCTTTCAATGTCCCATCCTGACGAAGCTTGAATGTTTCTGCATCACTTAAAGGGTCTTCAAACCGAGCGCTCCAGATTTTGTCCCAATCAGGGTCAAAAGAAATAACGAGGTCACCGGGTGCTTTCGTGAGTCTTCTTATAGTCTCGGCAGTATAAAAAATATCTGCATAGCTGATGATACACTCATCTGATTTCAACCATTCTGATGCGTGGGCAAGCGAAGAGACCATATTGGTTTCTTGCCAGCGATCATTGTTGAATAAAGTGACATCCATTCCAGAAAAGGCGTTCCGTTTATAACCAGTCGCTATCCCGATCTGTGTTATGCCTGCATCGGCAAGAGATTTTAATTGCATGGATAGCAACGTTTTGCCATTCAATTGCGTCATACATTTTGGCTGTGCTTCTGTCATTTTACCCATACGGGAACCGCGACCTGCCGCCAGAATAATTCCTTTCATCGTAAGATTAATCTCCAAAGAAGTCTTGAAAAAGGCTGATGTCTGAGGCTCTGAAAGGCGCCTCTCGTTCCGGGTGCCACATGATTCCATGAATACGGTGCTCACGATGTCGTACGGATTCTATAACGCCTTCTTTAGAGACTGCCAAGGTTTCAAGATCAGAAACGTCTTCGAAGGAGCCAAAATTATGGTAGCTGTTAACGGTTTGAGAGTTGCCATTGATAATTATTTCATGGCGTGTTGAGACATGACCTAAAACTTGTTTCAAGGTTGCACCAAAACTCGCCTGGATAAATTGAAGGCCACGACAGATACCCATTAACGGAAGTTTTTGCAAAATTGCATAATCAAGCAACATCTTTTCCGTTTCATCACGTTCCGGTGCATCTCCTCCATAGGAAACAAGATCATTGCCCCCACTTAAAACAATTCCATCAAACTGATTGTTTTGAATAATCTGATTTGCAGTCTCTGGATTGTTGGGTAAGGGTGTTGCCATTAAGCCTGCGGCCTTGAAAAATGTATGCCAATTTTGATCAAGCGCATCCCGTCTTTCACCATATTCTGGAATGATATCTACGCGCTGTGAGATAGCCAAATGTTTCATTATGAAGAGACCATATTTAAAATTTCAACCCGTCTGGCAGCGCAATCAATACGAAGCACTTTGGCCTGTGACCATTTCTCAAACAGGTCTTCCCCAGCTCCGATAACAGCAGGCAGGTTAAGTTCACCGGCACGAATAGCCATATGTGAATTTACACCGCCATAAGCTGTAATCAACCCGGCAATATCATGTGAGAATATCCAGTCAAAACCTGGATCAGCGCTGGGGATCATAACAATCGCATTTCTCATTCTCTCACGGTCAGTGCAATCAGTAATTTTAGCTGTTGCAGTCTGATGGGTAATGTAATTCGGCTCACTTGGTTGTGTTTGAAATGATAATATTTGATCATCCGATGTAATAAGTGATGGAAGTGAAATTTGTTTCGCTTCTGAAAACGTTTCCTTCCCCTGCATAATACTATCGATAATAATGTTCCTCGCAGACATGCTGGATGTAAAAGCCTCGTATACAGCCTGTATATTTGCATAGCTCATATCTTCATTGGAAATTCCGCACTCTTTGCCAAGATCGCCTAATATTTGAATGGCAGCAGATAAATTTTGTGAAAAAATAAATTTACCAAACTCACGGCCTTCAATACTTTTCTTAATAAAGTTAAAGAGCTCATCAACACTGTTTTCAAAATGATGCTTGGACAACAACGCAGATAGTTCCTGATATTGTTGTGATGAAATTTGAAAAGATGATTCTTCTTTATCATATGTTTTTAATCTCGTTGTCCAGTCAAAATACAGTTCAGGTTTTTCATCATACCTTGGCGACAGGATATCGTATGTTCCGGGCCTGAGGTGGCCATATTTATCCAGAAAGGCTTGCTTGTTTAAAGAGTGAAAATCACGAGTGATTTTTCCGCTAACAGTATCCAGGCTGTTCAAATAAAGGTTGATATCATCAAATATGCCTATATTAACAAACGATTTTAATAATTGAATGGAAATAAAAGCAGCGCGAGCCAGGCCTGCAAAGGGTAAAGTACCGTAACGTTTACAGTCTTCGAGCAACCAGTAAATTTTTGAAACTTTATCAAGGTTACTATTTATAATTCTTTCTCGACGCTTGGGGAGGTTCTCAAGCTTATTGAGGTCCTGTCGCCATATTCCTGTATCATTATTTATGATGTTTTGGGTTAGTGTCTTCAGGTTATTTGATAATAATTCTTTATCAGATGAAGAAAACCCATAATCATCCAGCACACTCATTCGCTCATTCAGATCGGGTGTATAGCAAGAAAATACGATTTCAAACTCGACTTTATCATGCAGAGAAGGCTCTTCCTCAAGTCGATCAAGATAATAATCAACGAGCCGATTGCCCAAATCTTCGTTAAGATCAGAAGGTATAAAAGAGTTATAACTAACCCGCACGTCGACATACGGTAATCCGTGAAAGGATTTGAGCAAAGGAAAGCTTCGTAAATTTCTATACCCATAATTATTTCTCTGATAAGCCCAAACAGAATCTGTAATGAGTTCTCTGTACAGTGATAGGGCTAAGGGCCTTGGGCGAACACCAATGATTTCAGCAGGGTTCCAGTCCGGCATGGTACCGAACATTGTTCGCTCCCCAAGCAAGAACGGATGGGGTCCTATTAAACTTTTTACTTTATCGGCTACCATACTGACTGTGTTGAAATGAACTTCAGGATTTGTAGGGCGTTCAGTATTTAGAACCAACGGACGGACCTGAAATAAATATAGCTCTCCTGCGGAAGAGACTCCAAATTCAATATCAAGGCTATCTTCATCGAGAAGCACCATTAATTCTCTGGCCATAACAACAAGTTCAGCATGGAATGGATCAACAGGGTCGGCTGCGTTGCAGTGATGGTATACGGTGCTTAACGTATTTGATGTGCCTGCGGTTATCGTATCGGCCCCGCCTTGCGGGTCAGAGCTAATAATAAAATATGGAGCACCCGTGGTTGGGTCTGCGGTGAAAAGAACGCCAACATTGATCGCATCACTCAAGTAGGGTTGAACAAAGACCTGATCGTTCGATTCAGCCTTTCCATAAGATGCAAAGACTTGATCCACAGCACTGAAAAATTCTCTATAACCCTGCACATTCCCGATGGAGAGGTACTGTCCTGCTTTGGATTGCGTTTGGCCATCTTCTGATTGCGAACTACTCCGGATTATCAGAGATGTTTCTGACCAATCATTTTTCAGCAGATTTTGATAAATAGCATCGCGATCCTGCCATTCTTTATAAGAAAACCGTAAAATGGGTAAAATTTTTGCACTGCGAAGGCACCCTTGCAGGATTTCCAGAGTTTCAGCTTTTGTTCCAAAAGTAATATTTGGCATTCGATTAATTCATTCCCATAAGTTAGCTGATCTTTAGCGCAGAGAGGTTTCAATTCTATTACAATAATATTCCAGACGGTGGTTTTGCAGTGATCCAATTGTAATTGCTTGATCTTTTATCTAACTGTACAGTGAAAATATAACAACACTATTCGAATAAATGTGAATTGGATTTATGTTTTACACAGATGATATTGTTTTCGTCCACATTTCCCTAACCGGGGGATCGTCGGTCTCAAAAGCCTTTGGACAACAAAACGGGCACAAGGTTTTTAATGAACAACGACTTGCCGCTCATGCTACAGCGCACGAGATTCGTGCTATCATGGGAGAAGACGAGTGGGCGAAACGGTGGTCTTTCGCAATTGTCCGAAATCCATGGGACAAGCTCGTAAGCATTTATCATAGTTGGCGTCGAGATTTTAAACTACAAAAGGAATTTGGCGAAAGATGGATGGAAGTGTTTGAAAATACAAAAGATTTCAAATCATTTCTCTATAATTACCCCAACGATCCTATGGCTGATCAATCCGGTACGATACGAACGCCACAGAAATACTGGGCCAATGGCGTTGACCAAGTCTTTAAATATGAAGATTTTGATGCTTTATCGGTAAAAATGCGAGAGATAGGTTATGATGGAATAATACCCACGGTCCAACGATTCGATGCAATTAGAAACAATGTCTATCATCGACCGGATGTTCCCTATCAAGAGTATTACAATGACGAATTGATAAACCTTGTGGCAGAATGGTTTGACGAAGATATTAAAGAATACGGGTACACTTTCTAAATTATAATATCAGTCGATATGAATTTGGCTTGTCAGGCACAGGGCATATTAATTGCAGCCTTAAAGCAAGTTATGAGTTTCACAAAACTCACGTAAACCAACCCAGCCTTCTGAAGGATTGTGACTTGGGTGGAGGATTGTTTCAGCAATTGTACCACTCTTGTCTACGCTCTCAATTGCACCTCGCACACGTTTATCTTCTTTGATATATTCATTGACCAATGGTGTTTCGCCAAAGGCAGCATCCAAAAATAGCCTGTTCTTATCATAATCAATACGTGTATTTGACAAACGGACCATCATGACCTTGTCATTGAGGGCCTCAATAACGTTTATAGCATCATTCAAATCCAAATATTGAATTTCCTTACCTGTACCGAGAACTTTATTAGTAGAACCGCTCAGCGATAAAGAATAATCAAACAATGATAATCTCGCTTGTGAAATTATTTGCCTGAATTCATTTGTTGACCTTATTTGGTAGAGCAATGAGACGCCTTTTGCGAAGAACAAATCACAGTGTGAAGTTTTATCATCAAGCCTTTCATAGGTAAAAATCTTGTTTGTCTGATGCAATGAGCGGGCGAGGCTGTTCATCATTGCCGAGTTGTCAATTCCATGCCATTCAATCTCGGCTAGATCGACATTCTTAAATTCAATGAACTGGTGTGAGAGTAAATCCTGACAAAACCGGATGCCCTCAATACATCCAAAAACAGTTGATCCAAATTCAAGAAACTTCAAAACACCATCACTATTTTGAACAACGGACAGGCCGACTAATTTATTCAGATTAATTGAGGCATCATCATCGTGGTGTACTTCAGCTTTATATATCTTGGGTATTTCTCCTATATCACCATCTTTGCAGACTTTGCTTAGAGTCTGATAGCCAACAAGATCGTTAAGATAACGCGCTACCATCAACCACTCATAGGCTTTTTGGCCGGTAATAAAATCCCAAGTTTGCCGGGATGAATCCGACGGGTCTATGGAGCCAAATTCAAGAAAACTATATGCAGAATCGCTCATTTTTGAATTCCTTGGGACAGAATGGCTGCGTGCTTTAACACCGGGTGAATAATGAAATAATGATCCTCTATGTTTTGAGACTGTATCTCTTTCTCAAATTTTCCATCTTCAGCATAATCAGCCATGACATCACAGAGCAAACTAGCCCGTATATACGGATCATAAATCATATCAATTTGCTTGCGATCTTTTGGCGGATCAAAGCAGCGAACACCAACAACCGGGCCTCCATCAATCTCCTTGGTCATGAGTATTGCAGAGGCCCAAATTTTATTTTCAGCGAGCAAGCTATAGTAAATTGTCGTACTGCCGGGAAACTCAGGTAATTTGCCAGGGTGAATATGAAGAAACTGCTTACCAGTGGAAAAAAGTGAGTCGTTGATGATAGCACCCCCATACCCAGAGAAAATTACGATCTCCTGATCTAGATTATTCAGGGTACTTTTCACAATGTCATCGTTAATGGTATCAACTTTAAGCTCGATAACGGTAATGCCAGCACTCAAGGCGATTTCCACTGCTGGTGTGACGTTATCAAATAATTCGGTTGAAATTTTTTTCTGCGGAGAAGAAGGGCCATTATTGCTCAACAATAATAGACTGGAGGGGGCAATGCCATCACGATGCAGCATGCTCAGATACGCACGTGTCCTGTTGTTGTCTGCCCCAAGTAAAACGACATTTTCAAGCATTGTACGCTTCATCCTCGTATGCGATACCACAATTGAATAACAGTGTTCTGGTCAATTCTAATTCATATCGCACAGAGCGCTGAAAGGCAGCCATTGCCCATAAGCTCATGGATTTAAACTCAGAGGAGAAAATCAGATCGTTCAGTTTTAACAATGCATTATGAAGCTTCAAATCTCCTTCCTGATGGGGGATCACCGAAAGCATAAAAGATAGAAAAGCATATGCTTCAAGCGAAACTGGTGCGTTTTTATCGATAGCTTTATAGCCTCTGTCATACCCAAGGCGTAGCCGTTTGGAGATTTCAAATTTACGTTTCAATTCATTGATGAAATATACATGGCCTGAATTTATTTGCTTACATCCCACAACATGTGCCAGCACTAGCTCCTTAAGGGTTTCAAGCGTATCAACACTCTCTTCCTTAAAAGGCCAGATGGATTTATCTTGTGAAAATGCAACATCTACACTGTTCTGCCAATTCGCAATTTCTTTCGATTCTGCGCTCTCGTGAACCAGTTCTTGCAGCTTACTTAATAGATTCTTGCGTTCAGAAGCATAGCTCTCAATGAGCGGCTGGCCCTCAAACGGGGTGTACATATAATGATAAGGATCATCATTTAGCAAATCCGTTTGCGTGTAAGGATACTTCATTATGGACAGCGATCTTCTATAGCGTCCACAATGGTTTTTGCGGCATTTTTGAAATCGGTTAATGATTGATTATTGTCAAAAACAAAATCGGCGTCTTCCGGATACGGAAATTCTAAATCGATACCTGCAACATTCTTAATCCGTCCTTCTCGTGCCCCACTATAAAGGCCCTTCTGGTCACGGCTTTCTAATTCTTTCATAGAAACGTCGATAAATACCTCAAAATAATCAGAAAATGTAGTGCGGCACCATGCACGCTGTTTTGGAAACAAAGAAAGAATGCTGCACACAACAGTGATGTCCTGATCGTCAAGGAATTCACACATCCGGCATATCCGCCAGCCATTTTGGCTTCGATCATCCAGGGAATGACCAATATCATTGCCCATAATGTTACGGAAGTGATCGCCGTCGAGAAATACCGTTGCCTTGTCTTTTGAGCGCATAATACTTGCAAGCTCTTGACCTATAGAGGTCTTGCCCGACCCCGCCAATCCTATCGCCCAAATAATCATATTTATTTAGCCTTCATAACGCTGATGTAGAGAACAACCCCTGTCTCAGACAGTAAATTCTCCATGCACTATAAATATAATACGATGACGCCGCTTGCAAACGGCTTTGGATAATTGGGTCCTATAGGCTAGTCGGTCCCAACGCCTTGCGCACGTTACCAATAACGCATTGAATCCTGATAGATTGCTACCAGATCATCTTCGGTGACATCTATCGGGGCCTGTGCTAGCGGGCGTTTTTGGGTGAAGCCGCTTTTGGCCATGGCTGGAATATCGCTTGCATGTATACCCAGCCCCTCAAGGCCGTTGTCGAGGTCCGCGGCTTTCATCAACTCAATCATTCGGGTGGCCAGTATCTGCCCGGCCTCGTTGGAGCCTGCACCAGAAATGTTTGCGCCAAGATTTTCTGCCGCCGTCAGGTGGCGCCCCTCAGCCGCCGTGCCAGTCATTCGAAACACAGCAGGCGCAGTCATCACCACGGCAATGCCATGCGGCACCATTGGGTCCGCTTTCTCATAACCACTGGCAACATAATGATGGCCGAACGTTGCGATTGAATAGGACAGGGCATGGGGGATATGAACGCCGGAACTGCCAAAGGCCATCCCGGCCAGGGTTGCCGCAAACATCAACTGATTGCGGGGGTAATACCCCCATATTTAGGGGCCTTTGAGAGTAGAATCGTTTAAGCGGCAACGGGCATTACCGTAGCCAGTTTCTGCATCGGCGTTATCCCGCCGATAGCCATATTGGGTC
>JABJOR010000596.1 GCA_018664265.1 Rhodospirillales bacterium | reverse complement strand
TCACCGCCATCGGCGTTATGAATTCGCATAAAGACATCACCGGAATTATTCTTCGGTTGTTCCAACACAATAAGCTGGTCACAGCCAACACCAAAGTGTCGGTCCGAAATTAACTGTACAGTGATTTCTGTAAGCGCAAGGCTTTCCTTGCGCCCATCAAGCACAACGAAGTCATTTCCAAGACCATGCATCTTTATAAACTTTAATTCATTCATGAGCGGACAATATGACCTGAGGCCCCTCAGTGTCTACCTGAAATTCATGACTGCGACTTCGGAGCGTAATTGTCCCTGAATATTCCCATGTGAAAACGGGTCTGGTTTTCTGGATAAGGACGACGTGGACCAATCGGGCAAGCGCCACGGGCAAGACAGCCATATTTCAAACAGCTATCGCCTTTTGTTGTTGTCAAATGCACGGCACACATTCTGACATCATATTTTCCCACTTCGAAAGCATCCACCGGACAGGTCGACAAACACGGTTTGTCTGCACAAGTCTCGCATGGGCTAGTCAGGTTTGCTTTTTTCGGTAAATCCATCTTGTTAGCAAAGACCAACACCCCGCGATAGGCATGCCACAACCCATGTTCGGGATGAATAAGAGGCCCCAAGGGTGAAGAGAAAACAGTATCACCGCGTATGGCCCATTGCTGAAACGGCATATAGGGCGGGCCATCAGAAGGATAAAGTGCTGAAATTTCACCAAACTGTTTTTTAAGGTCCGATACAACATCGCCAAGTACTCGCTTGGTCCAGTTATCAAGAGCATTTTTCTCATCACGGCGACCAGCCTCAAAAGCAGGCCACATATTTCCACCTATATTGCCCACCAGAATCAGTGTTCCTGCTACATCGGCAAAACCGCAATCAGGCAAACCGTCATCCTCGTTGGGATGAAACGCTCCGCGATAATCGAGCCCGACATCATTCAGGGTTGCAATAATTGTGTCCAGATCATTACTCATACTTGATTTTTGAAATCAATTTTGCATCAGGTCAAGCGACTTATATCTTCAGGCAAGGTTAAACTGAAATTGCCAGAAAGAATGAATTCATAATTTGAAAGATTATTTGAACCAACTTAACCATAGTCATTGGCTTTTAAAAATATTATCCGCAAAATTAGTAAGGTTATTTTTATCCGCTTTCTGAAATGGCTGCTGGATATTGGTTTCATGACGCGGATGACTTGTTCAAGCTGGTCTGGCTTGGGGCTGGGCCATCGCCATGAAAGGAGACTAGTCATGCTGACCCTGCGAATGCTTGCATTTTCAAGCGCCATTTTCATTTTCTGTATTGCAAATCTTCAACACGCGACTGCAGATGAGGTAACTGACCAGGAAAGAATCAACGCTGAATGTGTCGGATGCCATATCAACGTAACCCCCGGCATTGTCCACGAACACATGTCCAGCCCTATGGCCAATACAGCCAAAAAGGAAGATAATGTTGGCTGTTCTGATTGCCATGGTGATCGCCATGTTTCTATGGATGATTACGCTCTCGCTGATATGCCGACTCCAGCAACCTGTCGTGAGTGTCATAAAAAAGAACATGAAGAATATAAGACGAGTAAACACAACCTGGCATGGTTTGGGATGAAATCTCAAATCGCATGGCACAATCAACCAGCAGCTATCGCCAAAGAAGGTTATAAAGGGTGCTCCGGGTGTCATAAACTCGGCCAAAAAGGATTACTTGGAATTGCGCAGGGTGAATCAGAAGTCAAGCATGATGGTGGAATAGAGGCCGCTGACTATCGCTACGGTAATAGTCAATGCGATGCTTGTCATACTCGGCATAGTTTCCGCAAATCAGAAGCTCAGGATCCTCGAGCCTGTTCAAATTGTCATATGGGGTTCGATCATCCACAATGGGAAATGTATACATCTGCAAAACATGGTATTATCTGGGATATTGAGGGCAATGTCAGCGACGGCTCTCAACGAGCACCAACCTGTCAGCAATGCCATATGATCGAAGGCAGCCATGATGCGGTTACCCCGTGGGGCTTCCTGGGCCTGCGCATTCCGACCAAGGAAAATGTACTGGCTTTGATTGATGTCGCACCATCGCTTAAAGACCCCCTGACATCTTTGGCAGCAGCCC
>JABJOR010000595.1 GCA_018664265.1 Rhodospirillales bacterium | reverse complement strand
TGACCACCCCAGCCCCGGCACCACCCAGTCCGGAAAACTGGTTTGGCACCGATGATCAGGGCCGTGATGTAGTTGCACGTCTTATCTACGGATTTCGCATTTCAGTTTTATTCGGGCTCACTCTAACCATTATTTCCAGCATCATCGGAATTGCGGCTGGCGCTGTTCAAGGGTATTTCGGCGGTGTAATTGATTTGTTCGCCCAACGTTTTATGGAACTTTGGTCCAGTATGCCGACGCTTTATTTGTTGATTATTCTTGCCAGCATCGTGACGCCGAATTTTTGGTGGCTGCTCGGCATTATGTTGCTGTTTAGCTGGATGGGGCTGGTCGGTGTAGTCCGGGCCGAATTCCTGCGCGCAAGAAACTTTGATTACGTTCGTGCAGCTAAAGCTCTTGGCGTCAGCAACCGAGTCATCATGTTCAAGCATGTCCTGCCCAACGCCATGGTCGCAACCTTGACGTTCCTGCCGTTCATTCTGTCGGGTTCTATCACGACACTGACCTCGCTTGATTTTCTCGGTTTTGGTATGCCGCCGGGATCGGCATCCCTAGGTGAACTTCTCAATCAGGGAAAAAATAATTTACAGGCCCCGTGGCTTGGACTATCGGCTTTCTTTATCTTGTCCGTTATGCTGAGCTTGCTTGTTTTTATCGGCGAAGCAGTTCGCGATGCTTTTGATCCAAGGAAGACTTTCCGATGAGTGCATTGCTAGAAATCAATGATCTGAGTTGTTCGTTTGGGCAAGCCACCAAAGAGGTCAAAGCCGTGCGAAATGCCAGTTTTGAGATCAACAAAGGTGAGAGCGTTGCCCTTGTGGGCGAGTCCGGGTCCGGTAAATCTGTAACCGCGCTTTCCGTCCTGCAACTGCTACCCTATCCACATGCATGGCATCCATCCGGCAGTATCAAATATCAGGGTGAAGAGTTAATCAACGCCGATCACAAGCGCCTGCGGGAAATTCGTGGTGACCGGATCGCCATGATCTTTCAAGAACCGCTCAACAGCCTCAACCCTTTGCACAGCATCTACAAACAAATCAGCGAAGTCCTGTACTTGCACAAATCCATGAGCCACAAGGCTGCCCTTGCAAGGGTTACGGAATTGCTTGAGTTGGTCGGTTTGGGAAGTGCTATAAAAAGGCTAGATGCCCTGCCCCATGAATTTTCTGGCGGACAGCAACAGCGCGTGATGATCGCCATGTCTCTGGCCAATGATCCGGATTTGTTAATCGCGGACGAGCCAACAACGGCCCTTGATGTAACCATACAAGCACAAGTCCTGAAGTTGCTGGATGATCTTCGGCGAGAGCTGGATATGGCTTTGCTTCTGATCACCCACGACCTGGGTATTGTTCGAGTGACTTCGGACCGGGTCTGTGTCATGAACGAAGGCGAGATTGTTGAACAGGGCATAACAGAATCTGTGTTCGAGAAGCCACAACATGACTACACCAAACACCTGCTCAACACCCAACCGCGAGGCGAGCCTGATTCAGCCAGTCCTGATGCAAAAAACATCATGACCTGTGATGACTTGAAAGTCTGGTTTCCCATCAAGCGTGGTATTCTTAAACGCACTGTCGATCATGTAAAGGCTGTAGACGGGATCACTCTGAACGTGAAACAGGGCCATACACTTGGCGTTGTTGGCGAATCCGGCTCCGGCAAGTCAACGTTGGCACGGGCGTTGCTGCGGCTTGAACGCTCTGATGGTGCGATAGAGTTTGCAGGCCAGCACATCCACACCATGAACACCCGCGACATGCGCCCCCTTCGCGCAGATATGCAAATCGTTTTCCAGGATCCCTTTGGCAGCCTCAGCCCCCGCTTGTCCGTTGCCCAGATTGTTGAGGAAGGCCTGAAGGTTCATGGCATAGGTGGTGATTATACCACCCGCCGGAAATTGATCGCCGAGACATTGATCGAGGTCGGTCTGGAACCCGAAATGATGGATCGATACCCGCACGAGTTTTCCGGTGGTCAGCGTCAACGCATCTGTATTGCTCGTGCCCTTGTCCTGAAACCAGACTTCATTGTGCTTGATGAGCCGACTAGTGCACTTGATGTCTCAGTGCAGGCACAGATCATCGACCTACTGCGAGAACTGCAAAAAAGCCATAACATTACCTACCTGTTCATCAGCCATGATCTTAAAGTCGTGCGCGCCATGTCCCATGAAATTGTCGTCATGCGTCATGGCAAGATTGTTGAGCAAGGACCAGCAGCGCAGATTATTGATAATCCGAGAGAACCTTATACCAAAGCCCTCATGGCGGCGGCTTTTGAGCTTAAAGCCGATGACAGTGGTATGGTAAGCGATTAGTACCCATAGGAGTCCGGCTTAATATCCGTAGAGTTGGACAGGTGATCCATAAACACACGAACTTTGGCTGACAAGTGTCGTTTGTGGGGATAGACCACATGGACCGGATCAGCGGAGCCTTCGTACTCAGGTAGCAGACGAATTAATTTACCGTTTTCAATTTCTTGCTTCACAACGAAATCCGGGCCATAGGCTATTCCCATTCCAGAAAGTGCCAATTCACGCGCTGCCCAGGCATTGTTCACGGCTATCACACCCTTGATGTCCATCCAGGTTTCTTCTTCACCGAAATCAAACCACCAATCATCATTTTGGTGATTGGGTTGCAAATATTGGATACAGCGATGCTTTTTCAAATCATCTGGATGTTGAGGGGAACCAAACTCTTCACAGTATTTTGGCGTGGCATAAACAATGAAGTTCAGGTCCATGAGTTTACGAGCAATCATGGAAGAATCTTTCAAGCCACCAGTTCGCACCCCCACATCAAAGCCTTCATCCACCAAATTGATCACCCGGTCGGTTAACTCCAGCTCAATAAACACATCCGGGTAGAGCTTGTTGAACTCTGGCAGCAGCTGTACCACCCACGCTTCGCCAAGGGTCAGGCTAGCGGTTACCCGCAAGCGCCCGCTTGGTGCGCTCTGCTGATCCTGTGTCGAGCTATGCAAGTCTTCGAGATCTTCCAAAATGACTTTTGAACGCTCGCTATAAATTTCACCGGCCTCGGTTAGACTGAGACGGCGCGTGGTGCGATTAAACAGGCGTACCCCAAGTTCTTCTTCCAAATCAAACACGTGACGGCTGACCGAGGAGGTTGAAACCCCCAAATCACGGGCCGCTGCGGCAAAGCTTTTAAAGTCTGCCACCCGCTGAAAAGCCCGCATAGCTGTAAACAATCTCATAATCTTGCCTTCTCATTATCCCGTTAAATGCAATAAACTATATTGAATTTTCTATATTATCAATTTTGAAAGGATTGTCTATATTCGTATTCAAGACAACATGAACTTACACAAACCGACGCAACGAATTGAAAAAATTCAATTCCTGTAGATTTAAAGGAGACAGACAATGCGTATGAACATTTTGAACTTTGTAGGACCACTCGCCAGCAGTTTTACTGCCCCTCGTTCCATCCGGCGCATTGCAACTGGCCTTGCGGTAGACGAAACAACAGCCCGCGAACTGCGTGGACTTAACGAACGCACCCTTCGCGATATTGGTTTTACCTCTTACTGAGCTCTCTGATCGATATCCATAAATCGATCCTCGACTGAAACCCCGAAATACAGAAATGTGTTTCGGGGTTCTTTTCGTTCGGGAAACTACCCTGTACAGTATCCGCAGACACTCTAATTCACAGGAGCTTTAATATG
>JABJOR010000594.1 GCA_018664265.1 Rhodospirillales bacterium | reverse complement strand
ATTTTCAGCTTATATCAAACTGACAAGGGAAGGCGCAGATAAGGAAGGTGCAAGACAGAATCGTTAATCAAATTTTGTGCCAATGCGGCCACCAAAGTCTACAAAATGGAACATGGGACGGTTATTATGTTCTTCAAAATATTCTTCGGTAGCCTTTCTGGTTTTTAGAAAACTTATCCTGCTCGGGGGCACCAATTAGACGGTCAACTTATCAGCACATATACCCGAAAGTTATCCCAGAAACCTAATCTCATCCTATTAATCAGGATGAGCTTTCTTATGTCATGATCAACTGAACACCTTATTAGAAGCTGCCAAGTTTTAATCACCATTAAGCATATCTATTTGGTATTGCAGATAAATATTACGTTAATTCAACATACAAGTGCCACTCATATATTGGTCTTTAGGTTAAACTGTAGTAGCATCACAACTATTCAGGAGGCTGAGACATATGTTCCGCACACAAGAGAATGATATAAGTTTACGTAAAGCTGTTAATGATCTCATAATGGCCTTATCAAAAAGTGGCGCTGATGAGATAAGCGAAAAAATCACCGATATTTGGGGGCAATTTTTCGTTAATAATGAGGCATGTCAAAGTGATACTGATATACTCTCTGTTTTAGTTCCTATTTTAAATACTTATAAAATTGATTTATTGGAAATCGCAGCAAAAGAACTTGTGCGTTTGAGAATAAATTATGAGTTGCCTGAGGGTGATACTCATTTTTTACCCTTTATCTCCAATGCACAATATCAAATTGAACATTTAGAAACTTGTTATGATCATATAAAAAGCTGGGATATTGCAGTTGATATCGGGGCACATGTAGGTTTTTGGACAAATAATATTTCATCTCGATTTGCTCTTGTGCATTCTTTTGAACCTAATCCTGTCACATTTAAATGCCTTGAAAAAAACAAATGCAGAAATGTAAGAGCTTATAATTATGGATTGGGAATTTCGGAAAGCACACAATTTATGGTGCAAATGGGAACAGGCCAACCAGTAGGGCAACCAACAAATAGCGGTAGCTGGGAAATACATGATGATGCTGAGGAAGGGGTGTATTCAATAAACATCAGATCACTTGATTCTTTTAATCTGAAACCTGACTTCATTAAAATTGATGTTCAAGGATATGAGATGAATGTGCTAGAGGGTGGAATTGAAACAATTAAAGAGCACAAACCTGTATTATGCGTTGAGTGTGTTTATGATGGCACGTTGCATCACGAAATAATACAATTCGCTACAGAAGAATTGGGCATGGAGATAAAAGCACAAATCTATAAGGAATATATTTTTGGCTGGCCAGATTAAAGATGTTGAATGCTTATTAAAACAGTTCTGCAGGGTAGCGTTCTTAATTCCCGCCAATGTGGCTCTGGGTTATAACAAATTGGAGGAGTGTCCTGTTTGGCTATGACCAATCTGGTATGCCACGTCGCCCCGACATTCGCCGGCGACACCATCTATGCCTGGTCAGAAGTTATTGAGGTGCAGGAATTACCAGACCGCAATGACGCGGGTGTCCTGCGCATCCGCACTGTGGCAATCAAAGACCAGCCGTGCGCAGACTTCCCGGGCAAAGACATTGAGGGAAGCGACGTTTATTGCATAGGCATGCAAAACATCGTCATGGGTTGCTATGATTGGGTAGAAGCCGTTTTGCCTAGCCTCAACAGATAACATCAAATCAATAAGTTTGCGGTAGTTGGCTTTTATTTCTGGCTGCTTGGTAAACGAAATATCCGGCCCGGCGACAAAAGCACCTTTTACAAGGCGAACCTTGCTACCGGTCTGGATTTGCTCTCGCATGTCCTGTTCCGTTCGGTGCAAATACGCCTGCAGGGTCAAAGCCACCTGATAGTCTTGTTGTTTTAAGCTATCATGTAAAGCAATGGTGGGGTCATTCAGCGAGGCATCTTCCATATCAAACATCACACAATGAACTGACACCGGTTTATCGTTGGTCACTGCGATTTCTTTGGCGATCAAATGCGCGTTCTCTCGCGCCAAGGCAGGATCAATGAAATGGCCAATTTGTGTCGGATCGAGCGAAACGTGTATATCAAGTTCGCTTTGTTTAAGCGCCTGAAGAGCCTGAATTTTGCAGGCAACGTTTTCGCCCAGATAGAACAGAGAGCTTCTGATCCCTTTTACGTTCAGTAAATTCTGTGCGGTTTGAACGCCATCTTTAGCATCACCACCCGCCACAAACCGACGAGACAAAAATGACGCCAGCCGACCATCTTGCATCAATGCCTTGATCCGGCTTGAGCGCGCCAATGCGATCATACCAGCCTGCCAAATTCTATTAAAAATCGGAAATCTCCTCGTAGACACTATTCATAAAAAAAGGCGTCAGAGGGAGCAGACCCTGGGAAGTCTGCAACCGTGTCTCCGCTCGCGCAGAAACGCCTGACGCCTTTATGGAACTGCAGAACAGTCCCAGCATACCGGAGCTGCACATATCGGTTTTCAATCCATCCTTCAACAGGTCACCCTGGGCAGAGTGTGAATCCTGATTGGGAACCAATCTGGCTTATATCGATACAACGATGATCTGAACGACCACCATCGGGCCTGCATAAACCGGAAAATCAATAAATCCTAAAGCCCTTGTTATCATGTGCCGACCTGGAGAGGTAAGCCCACTTCCTAAAGACTTTAAAACGGCGCTCCTGTACGCACATGAATGATGAATTGATTGGATAACAGGTTCAATGTGGAAAAACCCGAAAAATGCACTAATCTGTGAATAACTTTCCCAGTTGCACACAATTGACCAACACGTTATCCACAATTCTATTCACACACCCAAGACAACGTATTGATTTTTCAGGTTGCCGTATTTTACAGCGTTGCACACCGCTTTTCAGTTAAAAACCAAAAAACTGTGGTATACCAAGGATTAAGCACGCAATTTTATTGGTATTTTGCGCTGCAACATTGACTTGCTCTTGTTCAGATACTACCAATATCGGTATAGATTCTTTATAATTAAAATTGCACAGGGCAAAGGGATCAAATATGTCGTCTGCCAAAAGGCCACTATCACCGCATCTTCTTATTTATAAGCATCAGGCAACATCTTCATTTTCCATTCTTCACCGGATTTGCGGCGTCGCCATGACGTTTGGTACCATTTTATTTGCATACTGGTTCACATCCGCGGCCTACGGCCCGGAAGCATTTGAAACAGCCCAAAGCATAATGGGCTCATGGTTTGGGCTGCTTGTTTTGTTTGGCTTCACCTTTTCCTTTTTCTTCCATCTGGCAACCGGCATTCGCTATATTTGCTGGGACATGGTACTTGGCTTTGATATGGAGGTCGCGACCAGAAACGCTGCCGTGATTACTCTGTTTGCTTTATCCATGACGGCCTTGACCTGGTATGTCGGCTGTTCACGAATGGGAGATTTATAATGAGCATGCGCTCTCCCCTCGGTCAGGCTCGCGGTTCGGGCTCCACAGATCACGGTGTACAACACTGGCTTGCCGAACGTTTTGGCGCCATTGCCCTGGTTCCATTGGGACTATGGTTCGTTTATTCCATGCTTGGTTTGATTGGCGCAGATTACAACGCCTATCAGGAATGGCAGAGCCAGCCAGGCAATCTGATCCTGACAATCCTGTTTTTGTTGGCATTATTCCACCATGCACACATGGGATTGACCGTGGTTCTTGAAGATTACGTCCAACCGGAATGGCTTAAGAATACCTCCGTGCTGGTTCTCAAGTACACGGCTTTCTTTCTGTGTACAGCGTGCATTCTCTCCGCCCTTCGGGTCACCTTCACAGCATAAATCGAAAGAATATAAATGACTTCCGCATATGAAATCATTGATCACAAATATGATGTGGTTATCCTGGGCGCTGGCGGTGCCGGTCTAAGAGCAACCTTGGGCATGGCGTCAGCCGGCCTTAAAACAGCATGTATTACCAAAGTTTTCCCAACCCGAAGTCACACCGTTGCAGCCCAAGGCGGCATCGGTGCCGCGCTCGGCAACATGGCCGAGGATCACTGGGAATGGCATATGTACGACACTGTTAAAGGTGCCGACTGGTTGGGTGATCAGGACGCTATTGAATATATGTGCCGTGAGGCCGTGTCCTCTGTGGTTGAACTGGAGCACATGGGTGTTCCGTTCTCCCGTAATACCGAAGGCAAAATCTACCAGCGTCCATTTGGTGGTCACATGCGTAATTTTGGTGAAGCACCGGTGCAGCGGGCCTGTGCAGCAGCCGATCGAACTGGCCATGCAATCCTTCATACGCTCTATCAGCAATGCCTGAAACACAAAGCTGAATTCTACGTCGAATATGTTGCCATTGATTTGATCATGGGTGACGACGGAACCTGCGAAGGTATTGTTGCCTGGAATCTGGACGATGGCTCTATTCACGTCTTCCGTGGACACCAGGTTGTTATCGCCTCTGGTGGTTATGGTCGCTCGTACTTTTCATGCACATCAGCCCACACCTGCACAGGGGATGGCAATGCCATGGTCGCCCGTGCTGGCCTGCCACTTCAGGATCATGAATTTGTTCAGTTCCACCCAACCGGTATCTACGGCTCAGGCTGCCTGATCACCGAAGGGGCGCGTGGGGAAGGTGGGTATCTGACGAATTCTGAAGGTGAACGTTTCATGGAGCGCTACGCGCCGACGGCTAAAGACCTAGCCAGCCGTGACGTTGTTAGCCGTGCCATGACCATCGAGATTCTGGAAGGTCGCGGTGTCGGCCCTAATAAGGATCATATTCATCTGCACCTTGAGCACCTTGGAGCAGAAACACTCCACGAAAGACTGCCCGGAATTTCAGAATCAGCCCAGATTTTTGCTGGTGTTGATTGCACAAAGGAACCGATTCCAGTCCTGCCGACTGTGCACTATAATATGGGCGGTATTCCGACCAACTACAAAACTGAAGCCCTCAACCCGACAAAAGCCAATCCCGATGCGACATCACCGGGCCTGATGGCTATTGGCGAATGTGCTTCGGCATCGGTACATGGTGCAAACCGTCTGGGCACCAATTCACTTCTCGACATTGTGGTATTTGGCCGTTCTGCTGGTATCCGCGCAAGAGAGCTGATTGTCCCCAACACACCGTTGCGACCATACCGTGAAGGATGCGCCGACAAAGCCCTTGATCGCTTTGATCGCCTGCGCTTTGCCAAAGGTAGCACACCAACAGCAGAAATTCGTCTGAGCATGCAGCACGCCATGCAAAACCATGCAGCCGTGTTCCGCACCGACGCCCTCATGAAAGAGGGGTGTGAGAAAATTGATACGATCTGGAATGGTCTGTCCGACATCAGTGTCAAGGACAATTCTCTAATCTGGAATTCCGATCTTATCGAAAGCCTTGAGCTGGAAAATCTTATGGTCTGCGCGAAGACGACAATTTATTCAGCGGCAGCTCGTCATGAAAGCCGGGGGGCACATGCCCATGAAGATCATCCTGATCGCGATGATGTGAACTGGATGAAACACACCCTGTCATGGATTGACGAGAAGGGAAATGTGACGGTCGATTACCGCCCGGTGCACAACTATACCCTGACCGATGAAATTGAATATATCGAGCCAAAAGCTCGGGTTTACTAAGTAGAGGCGAAAGAGAATGGTAAAATTTGCTCTCCCGGCCGGATCAAACCCTGTTAAGGGCAAGCTCCACAAAAACGAAACCGGGGCAACCAACATCAGGAATTTCCATATCTATCGGTATGACCCGGACACTGGCGGCAGCCCACAAATCGATACCTTCGAAGTCGATCTGGATATTTGCGGACCGATGGTTCTCGATGCTTTGATTATGATAAAGGACAAGATGGACAGCACCTTGACCTTCCGCCGCTCCTGTCGGGAAGGTGTCTGCGGATCGTGCTCATTCAATGTGGATGGCACCAACACTCTGGCTTGCACAAAACCAATTGCCGAGATCAAGGGTGATGTAAAAATCTATCCATTGCCGCACCTGCCTGTGATCAAGGATCTGGTTTGTGATCTGAGCCATCCTTACGCACAATACAGTGCCATTGAGCCTTGGCTCAAAGCTGACACGCCACCACCTGAACGTGAGCGCCTGCAATCAGAAGAAGATCGTGCCAAGCTCGATGGATTATGGGAATGCATCTTATGCTTCTGCTGCCAGACCAGTTGCATGAGCTATTGGTGGAGCGGTGATCGCTTTTATGGCTCTGCCGTTTTGTTACAAGCAGATCGGTGGGTTCAGGACAGCCGTGATGAAGCCAAGGGCGAACGTCTTACAGAATTGAACGATTCATACAAACTATTCCGCTGTCACACGATTATGAACTGCACGGCGAGCTGCCCCAAGGGCCTTAATCCGGCCAAAGCAATTGGGCACCTGAAAAACCAGGTCGCACGACGCGAATAGAAAATTTTTCAAAAATCACACCGGGTCTTAAATATTAAGACCCGGTATTTTTTTCTTGTCCTGTCATGAAGCCCCCCTACATAATCCAGTATGTTTGTAACAACACAGCCCATTGATGCTTATAACGCCCTAATCAACAAGGGCACGATTCAACCTGATCCAGCGCAGCAAATTGCTATGGACCGGTTGCAAAGCCTGCATGAGGAACTGGAAGGTTATAGCCTGCAAATGGGTCAAACGGGTTGGCGCAGCCGTCTGAATTTGCGCGGCAGAAAAAAAGAACGGCCGAAGGGGCTCTATCTTTGGGGCGATGTGGGACGTGGCAAATCCATGTTAATGGAATTGTTTTATACAAATTCCAACGTTGATGAGCGCAAGCACATACACTTCCACGCCTTTATGCAAGAAGTCCATCGCAGGGTTCACAGCTATCGCGAAGCCCAGAAGGCCGGGCAGGTTTCCGCTCAGAAAGACCCGCTTCAGGGGCTCGCCAGAATCATTGTCGATCAGGCATGGTTGCTTTGCTTTGATGAATTCCATGTCACCGATATTACTGACGCCATGATCCTTGGCCGTCTGTTCGAATCTCTGATCAATGAAGGGGTTGTTATCGTTGCAACCTCCAACCGCCCACCACACGATTTATATAAAGACGGATTACAACGTGAACTGTTCTTGCCATTCATCGATTTAATCGAAGACAAAATGGATGTTCTGGAATTAACAAGCCCGACGGATTATCGACTTGAGCGCATTCGGGCCATGGACACCTTCATCACACCGAATGGAGCAGAAGCAAATGCTAAACTGGAAAAATGTTTTCAGGAACTCAGTATTGGCGCAGAGCCAGAACCCATAAATCTGTTTGTGCAGGGACGCGAAATCGAGTTTCCAAAAACCGCCGAAGGCGTCGCCATGACCAACTTTACCACGCTCTGCGACCAGCCCCTCGGCCCGGCTGACTACCTCGCTATTGCGGCGCGTTTTCACACCGTTATCTTAATGGATATCCCCCGTATGGGGCCAGAAAACCGCGACGTGGCAAAACGGTTTCTTACACTTGTCGAAACGCTTTACGAAGCAAAGGTCAATTTTATTTGCTCGGCAGAAGCTCCGGCTGAAAAACTTTATCCCGAAGGCGATGGCTCATTCGAATTCGAACGAACTGTATCGCGCCTCATGGAAATGCAATCACCAGATTATATTGCACTTCCCCACATGGCCTCTTGAAAAAAAATGAACACACTTATTATAAGGAACAAATTTTCATTTCAGAGTGTCTATTTCCCGTCAAGGTGTTATAACCTTTATCATTCATTTTCCGCACACGAACACGGAGTTTAATTAAAATGGCTAGAAATAAAATTGCGCTTATCGGCGCAGGCAACATTGGTGGAACCTTAGCTCACCTCGCAGGCCTCAAAGAACTCGGCGACATTGTTTTATTTGATATTGTTGATGGTATCCCGCAGGGCAAAGCTCTCGATATTGCGGAATCGTCTCCCGTAGATGGATTCAACGCTTCTGTTAGCGGATCAAAAAGCTACGCTTCTATAAAAGGTGCTGATGTTATTATTGTAACCGCAGGCATTGCTCGCAAGCCGGGCATGAGCCGCGACGACCTCATCGGTATCAATGCCAGTGTCATGGCAAGTGTTGGCGCGGGTATCAAAAAATATGCTCCCAACGCTTTTGTAATTTGCATCACCAACCCGCTTGACGCCATGGTCTGGGCTTTACGCGAAGCATCCGGCCTACCACATAATAAAGTTGTCGGTATGGCTGGTGTTCTGGATTCTGCTCGCTTCCGCCATTTCCTGGCAGAAGAATTCAAAGTTTCTGTTGAAGATGTAACCGCATTTGTCCTGGGTGGTCATGGTGACACCATGGTTCCTTTGACACGCTATTCCACAGTTGCCGGAATCCCGCTTCCTGATTTAGTGAAGATGGGCTGGACCACACAAAAGCGCCTTGATGAAATTGTTCAACGCACCCGCGATGGCGGCGCAGAAATTGTTGGCCTGCTGAAAACCGGCTCGGCTTTTTATGCACCAGCAGCTTCCGCCATTGCCATGGCAGAAAGTTATCTGAAAGACAAAAAACGCGTTATGCCTTGCGCAGTTCATCTGAACGGTGAATACGGCCAGAAAGGTATCTATGTCGGCGCCCCGTGCATCATCGGTGCAAAAGGTGTGGAACGGGTTATCGAAATTAAACTGGACGCCGCTGAAAAAGCAGAATTCAGAAAATCTGTTTCTGCCGTCAAGGGTTTGATCAAGGCAACCCAGGCCATCATGAAAAAAGCTGCCGCCAGTGCTAAATCTGCGGCAAAAGCAAAAGCCCCGGCAAAGCCAAAGGCTGCTGCTAAAGCAAAACCCGCTGCTAAACCTAAGGCCGTAGCGAAGCCTAAAACAGTTGCAAAAGCAAAACCTGCCGCAAAGCCTAAAGCCGTAGCAAAGCCCAAAGCTGTTGTAAAGGCGAAGCCTAAAGCAGTTGCAAAAGCAAAGCCCAAAGCCGCTGTGAAGGCGAAGCCAAAAGCAAAAGTTGCTGCAAAACCTAAGGCTGTTGCGAAGCCTAAAGTTGTTGCAAAGGCAAAACCTAGGGCAAAAGCCAAGCCCCGAGCTGCAGCCAAGAAAAAATAAGGCATTCCATTAATACAGGTGAGAAAAATTCGACATGAACATACATGAGTATCAAGCCAAAGAACTGCTCGCCAAATACGGCGTAGCCGTTCTAAAAGGCGGCGTTGCCTATACAGCAGAAGAAGCCGCCAATCGTGCGAAAGAACTGGGCGGTCCAGTCTACGTCGTTAAATCCCAAATTCACGCAGGGGGGCGTGGTGCAGGCCGCTTCACGGACAACCCCGATGGTGCCGGCGGTGTCCGCGTTGTAAAATCCGTTGACGATGTTCGCAAGAACGCCGATGAAATGCTCGGCCATGTTTTGGTGACCAAGCAATCCGGTGCAGAAGGCAAAGAAGTTAAACGTCTATACATCGAAGACGGTTGCGATATTGCCCGTGAATTATATCTCGGCATGTTGCTTGATCGCGACACCTCTCGCCTGATTATGATGGCTTCTACCGAAGGCGGTATGGAAATCGAAGAAGTGGCGCACGAAACACCAGAAAAAATTCTCAAAGTTTCCATTGATCCTGCAACTGGCATGATGCCATTTCATGCCCGTAAGCTGGCATTTGGTCTCGGATTGGAAGGCAAACAAGTCGGCTCAGCCGTTAAATTGATGCTTTCCTTATATAAAGCATTTAATGACCTTGATTGTTCAATCATTGAAATCAACCCACTGGTTGTCAGTGGTGCGGGTGAGGTGATTGCCCTTGATGCAAAAATCAACTTCGACGACAACGCTCTGTTTCGCCACAAAGACGTTATGGAACTGCGCGATGAAGACGAAGAAGATCCAAAAGAACTGGAAGCAGCCCAGCACGAACTGAACTACATCCGTCTTGATGGTAACATCGGCTGTATGGTTAACGGCGCAGGCCTTGCCATGTCCACGATGGATATTATCCAGCTTAAAGGCGGCTCACCTGCCAACTTCCTTGATGTTGGTGGCGGGGCGACCAAAGAACGTGTGACAACCGCGTTTAAAATAATTTTGTCTGATCCAAATGTAGAAGGCATTCTGGTCAATATTTTCGGTGGCATCATGCGTTGTGATGTGATTGCCGAAGGTGTTGTCGCTGCGGCTCGCGAAGTCAGCCTGAATGTTCCTCTTGTTGTTCGACTTGAAGGAACCAACGTCGATCAGGGCAAACAAATTATGGCGGATTCCGGTCTGCCTATTATTTCTGCCGATGATCTGGGCGATGCCGCCGTAAAAGTTGTTCAAGCTGTGAAGGAGGCAAACTGATGGCCGTTCTTGTTAATAATAATACCCGTGTCATCTGCCAGGGCTTCACTGGTGCACAAGGCACTTTCCATTCGGAACAGGCCATTGCCTATGGCACAAAAATGGTCGGTGGTGTTACACCGGGCAAAGGCGGCGGCACGCATCTTGATCTGCCACTGTTTGATACAGTCGCAGACGCCGTTGCAAAAACAGAAGCCAATGCTTCTGTCATTTATGTTCCGCCTCCATTTGCAGCTGATGCGATTTTAGAAGCTATCGATGCAGGCGTTGAATTGGTTGTGTGTATTACAGAAGGCATTCCGGTCCTTGATATGGTTCGCGTCAAACGCGCTCTGGTGGGCTCGTCAACCAGACTTATTGGACCAAACTGTCCGGGCATCATCACGCCGGGTGAATGTAAAATTGGTATTATGCCGGGCCACATTCACAAACGCGGCACAGTTGGTATCGTTTCACGTTCAGGCACCCTGACCTATGAAGCCGTTGCCCAGACCACAGCTGCTGGCCTTGGCCAAACGACCTGCATCGGTATTGGTGGCGATCCTGTTAACGGCACCAACTTTGTTGATTGCCTGAATATGTTTATCGAAGACGATGAAACTGAATCCATTGTCATGATCGGTGAAATTGGCGGATCCGCCGAAGAAGACGGTGCCGATTTAATTCGTGCAACAGGCACCAAGAAACCTGTTGTCGGATTTATTGCTGGATTGACCGCCCCTCCAGGTCGTCGCATGGGCCATGCCGGAGCTATTATTTCCGGTGGCAAAGGTGGAGCCGAAGACAAGATCGAAGCTATGAAAGCCGTTGGTATCCATGTTGCCGATTCACCAGCCACAATTGGCACGACAATGGTAAAAGCACTTGGCAGTTAACCAGAAAGTCGTAATAATCATACATACGTACTTTTAATTGAACGTTTGAATACCCAGCTAATTAGTATCAGAACCAATTAGCTGGGTTAAAGGCCTGATAACCAGCACCTATCGGTAAAGATCGGTAAAGGAACGGCAATATGACTGATGAAAAAATGACAGTAACAGATCCATCAAATTTCCTTTACTCGGGTAATCAGGTTTATATTGCCCAACTTTATGAACGCTTTCTTGAAGACCCCGGCTCCGTTGACATGCGTTGGCAAGAATTCTTTGGCGAACTGGAAGATGAATCTGCGATTTTGAATCAGGAACAACGCGGCGCAAGCTGGGCACCATCTTCAGCGCAAATCGTCGGTGAAGAATCCCTGACCCCACTTTCAGAAGGCATGAGCAGTGCGCAAGATGCCGCCCCTTTGCATGCATCAATGGGGCCTGGGTATGTTGCTCCGGTCAGTGGCGCTAAGGTGCGTGAATCAACCCTTGATTCTATCCGTGCACTTATGTTGATCAGGGCATATCGAATTCGTGGTCATTTGCTTGCCAATCTCGATCCACTTGATCTTGAAGGCCCCAAAGAACATTCAGAACTCGACCCCGGCAATTACGGTTTCTCCGACAAGGATATGGATCGGGAAATCTTTATTAACTATGTGCTTGGCCTGGAAAGCGCAACCATGCGCGACATTTTGGCAATATTGATGAAGACCTATTGCGGGTCTATCGGTATCGAATTCATGCACATTCAGGACCCGGGTGAAAAATCTTGGCTTCAGGAACGCATGGAAGCCATCCAAAATCAGACGCATTTCACCGATAAGGGCAAAACGTTCATTTTGAAACGCTTGTCCGAAACAGAAGGCTTCGAGCGCTTTCTCGATAAAAAATTCACAGGTACCAAACGCTTTGGCCTTGATGGCGGTGAGAGTCTTGTTCCTGCAATTGAACAAATTCTCAAACGCGGAAGTCAGCTTGGCCTTGAAGAAGTTGTGCTCGGCATGGCCCACCGAGGCCGCCTGAACGTCCTCGCGAATGTCATGTCAAAACCGTTCCAGGCAATTTTCGCGGAATTCCAGGGCCACTCTGCCCACCCGGATGATGTTCAAGGCTCCGGCGATGTGAAATACCATCTTGGTACATCCTCAGATCGAATTTTTGATGGCAAATCGGTGCATCTGTCTTTGACAGCCAACCCGTCCCATTTGGAATGCGTCAACACAGTTGTTCTTGGAAAGGTGCGGGCAAAACAGCGCCAGCGTAATGACGCTGATCGTGAAAAAGTTATGGGCTTGTTGCTGCACGGTGACGCGGCTTTCTCCGGTCAAGGACTGGTTGCAGAAACCCTTGATTTATCCCATCTACACGGATACCGCACAGGCGGCACCATTCATTACATCATCAACAATCAAATCGGTTTTACCACCGCACCGCGTTTCTCGCGCTCATCGCCTTATTGTTCCGATGTTGCAAAAATTGTATCAGCCCCGATCTTTCACGTTAATGCGGATGATCCGGAAGCGGTTGTTCACTGTGCCCGTATTGCCATTGAATATCGCCAGAAGTTCAAAAAAGACGTTGTCGTCGATATGATTTGTTACCGTCGCCATGGCCACAATGAAGGCGATGAACCTATGTTCACCCAGCCGGCCATGTACAAAAAAATCATGATGCATCCGTCCACGCGTGAAATTTACGCCAACAAGTTGATCAGTCAAAATGTCCTGACCAAGCAAGCCGATTTGGACTTGTTAAAAGAAGTCCATGACACCCTTGATGCAGCTTTTGAAGCGGCACCCAGCTACAAGTCAAACAAGGCCGACTGGCTGGAAGGTTCATGGACCGGCATGGGGGCTGCCTCTGGCGACGCCCGTCGTGGCGACACAGCCGTACCTCTAGAACGTCTGAAAGTTGTTGGCTTGGCCTTGACGCAAACACCCGGCAATTTCAACGAACATTCCAAAATTACACGCCAGCTGGCAACCAAACGCAAGATGATTGAATCGGGCGAAGGTATCGACTGGGCAACAGGCGAAGCCCTGGCGTTTGGCACTCTGATGCTGGATGGTCATCCGGTTCGTTTATCGGGACAGGATTCCGGACGCGGGACATTTTCACAACGCCATTCTGTGCTCACCGATCAGGAAACCGAAGAACGTTATATTCCACTGAATAATATTCAATTCGGCCAAGCACCGTATGAGGTTATTGATAGTCCATTATCCGAAGCCGGAGTCCTTGGCTTTGAATATGGATATTCCATGGCAGAGCCGCAGATGCTGATTTGCTGGGAAGGCCAATTTGGTGATTTTGCCAACGGTGCGCAGGTCATTATTGATCAGTTCATCACATCCGGCGAATCCAAATGGTTGCGTATGTCTGGTCTGGTTATGTTGTTACCGCACGGTTACGAAGGCCAGGGACCGGAACATAGCTCAGCCCGTCTGGAACGGTACCTCCAGTTATGCGCAGAAGACAACATGCAGGTCTGCAATTGCACGACCCCCGCCAACTACTATCATGTTTTACGCCGTCAGGTTATGCGAGAGTTCCGCAAACCATTGATCCTGATGACACCCAAGTCTTTGTTACGTCACAAGCTGTGCGTATCGAAACTTTCCGAAATGGGTGAAGGCTCAACCTTCCATCGCTTCTTGTGGGATGACAGCGACCAAAACATGAGCGGTGGATTGGGAGCAGACAGCAAGATCAAACGTGTCGTGCTGTGTACCGGCAAAGTCTATTATGATTTGTTTGAAGAACGCGAACAGCGCGGCATCAAAGATGTCTACCTGCTTCGCATGGAACAGCTCTATCCGTTTGCCACCAACGCATTGGGTGAAGAGCTGAAACGCTTTGGCAATGCGGATATCGTATGGTGTCAGGAAGAACCCCGCAACATGGGTTCCTGGAACTATATTAGAGAGCCACTTGAAGAGACCCTTGAAAAAATTGGCCGCGGAAATGACAAGATCAGCTACGCAGGTCGCGCCGCTGCTGCGTCCCCTGCTACGGGATCAGCAAAAGCGCACGTTCGTGAACAGGCAGCTCTTGTCGATGAAGCCCTGACTGTTGCAACAAAAAAACCTGCTAGAAAACCTGTTAAGAAAACAACGCGTAAAAAATAGGCCACCTGCCTTAATGCAGAAGATAACCGGAGGACCAAATGGTCGTAGAAGTTAAAGTTCCAGTTCTCGGAGAGTCCGTAACGGAAGCCACCGTTGCGAAATGGTTGAAAGATGCCGGCAGCGCCGTTGCCGTCGATGAAGCCCTCGTCGAACTTGAAACCGATAAAGTAACCTTGGAGGTTAACGCCCCGGTTGCAGGCGCCCTGTCCAGCATTGTTGCCCCGGAAGGCTCAGACGTTAATGTTGGCGCTTTACTGTGCATGATTGAAGAAGGCGCTGCTGGTACCCAAGCCCCGGCAGAAGCAAAACCCGCCGCAGCTGAAGCTCCGGCTCCAACCCCGGCACCTACTCCAGCTCCTGCCCCCGCGCCAGCCGCTGCTCCAACCCCTGCCGCCGCAGTGGCACCAACAGAAGCTCCACCCGTTGTTATTGGAAGCCATGTGCGGTTATCACCTTCTGTGCGCAAACTGGTGACCGAGCACAATCTCGACCCAGCAGTTATTCCTGCGACAGGCCCTGGTGGGCGCATTATGAAAGGCGATATTCATCGTTTCCTGCAAGGTGGCACACCGACCACTCCGACCAAGATCACTGTGGCTGCCGCATCTGATGACTTACCACCACGCCCGATCGATCCGCGTGAAGAAGTGGTTCCCATGTCAAAGCTGCGCCGGGTTATTTCAAAGCGCCTGAAAGATGCCCAGAATTCCGCTGCCATGCTGACCACCTGGAACGAGGTGGACATGCAGGCAGCTATGGACCTTCGCACCGAATACAAAGACAGTTTTGAGAAAAAACACGGCGTCCGCTTGGGCTTCATGTCAATTTTTGTTCGTGCTTGCGTCAATGCCTTGAAAGAATGGCCTGCTGTGAATGCAGAAATTTACGGCACGGATCAGATCTACAAGAACTACTACAACATTGGTGTCGCCGTTGGCTCGCCCAACGGATTGGTCGTTCCGGTATTGAAAGACGCCGATGAGATGAGCTTCGTTGACACAGAATCCAAGATCGCTGATTTTGGGCGTCGTGCGCGCGATGGCAAACTCAGCATTGATGAAATGGGCGGCGGTACATTCACCATCTCCAACGGTGGTGTGTTTGGCTCTCTCATGTCCATGCCGATTTTGAATACGCCGCAATCGGCTATTCTCGGAATGCACAAAATTCAAAAACGCCCCATGGTTGTTGGTGATTCCATAGAAATTCGTCCCATGATGTATTTGGCCCTGAGCTATGATCACCGAATCGTTGATGGCCGCGAAGCCGTTTCCTTCCTGGTCCGTATCAAGGAATGCATTGAAGATCCACAGCGCATCCTGATCGATGTTTGATAAAATAATTCAAGAGGATAAATCATGAGCGAGTCCTATGATCTAGTCGTAATTGGTGGCGGTCCGGGTGGCTATGTAGCCGCAATCCGCGCTGCACAGCTTGGACTGAAAACTGCCTGTGTCGATAAACGGGGCGCCCTTGGTGGTACCTGCCTGAATGTGGGTTGCATTCCGTCCAAGGCATTGTTGCAATCTTCCCATCACTATGAAGTTGCCAACCACGAATTCGCCGACCATGGGATTATCGCCAAAGACCTCTCGGTTGATCTGAAAGCCATGATGGGTCGCAAGGACAAGGTCGTCGAAGACCTGACCAAAGGCATCGAATTCCTGTTCAAGAAAAACAAGGTAGATTATTTCGTCGGTGAAGCGACCGTTACAGGCGCAGGCAAAGTCTCTGTCAAGCCAACCAAGAAGGGCGCGCGAAAGATCAACCTTGAAACCAAAGATATCATGATTGCCACGGGATCAGACTCGACCCCGCTCAAAGGTGTAGAGGTTGACGAAAAACGCATTGTGACATCAACAGGTGCGTTGTCTCTCACCAAGATTCCAAAGACCATGGTGGTTATTGGGGCTGGTGTTATCGGGCTTGAGATGGGTTCGGTTTGGCGCAGGCTTGGGACCGAAGTTACCGTTGTTGAATTCCTCGATCATATCCTTCCGGGTATGGACGGCGAAGTGTCAAAAACCATGCGTCGTGTATTCAAAAAACAAGGCATGGAGCTGAAACTCTCCACCATGGTTACGGGCGCGAAAGCCAACACCCGTGGTGTAACGTTAGACGTCGAATCTGTGAAAAACAAAGGCCAGAAAGACACGTTGAAGGCTGATGTTGTACTGGTTTCCATTGGCAGACGCCCCTACAGCGACGCGCTGGGCCTCAAGAAAGTTGGCGTGGAACTGGACGAGCGCGGCTTTATCAAAGTCGATGATCATTTCCAGACAAACGTTCCCGGTATCTTTGCCATTGGCGATGTCATTGGTGGCGCCATGCTGGCTCACAAAGCCGAAGAAGAAGGTGCTGCTTGCGCCGAAATTCTTGCTGGCGAAGCCGGGCATGTGGATTATGGAACTATCCCCGGTGTGGTCTACACTTGGCCGGAAGTGGCCTCCGTAGGCAAGACCGAAGAGCAGCTCAAGGAAGACGGCGTTGACTACGCCATCGGCAAATTCCCGTTCTCTGCCAACAGCCGCGCACGGGCCATCGCCGATACGGAAGGCTTTGTGAAAATCCTGGCTGACAAGAATACGGACGCCATCTTAGGGGCTCACATCATCGGCCCGGCAGCCGGCGACTTGATTCAGGAAGTCGTCACAGGCATGGAACTGGGCGCAAGCGCAGAAGATATCGCCCGTATCTGCCACAGCCACCCAAGCTTGAGCGAAGCCGTAAAAGAAGCAGCCATGGGCGTCGCCGGACGAGCAATCCATATTTGATAACGTAAATTTATCAAGCCAATAAGAAAGCGCTTTTACTCTCTTCTTAGTTCATGGCATGAGCAGTGCACACCGCCGCCGCCTAAAGCGAGCATGTCGTATTCAACCGCCATGACCTCGAAACCTTCTTCTTCCAGGCGCGCATTGATGTTTACGTTGTGTGCCATCGATAAAACACGTTTGTTTCCCAGGCTCACCACATTACCTCCAAGTTTCACACAATCAGCATAAGGAACAATAATCCGCTCGATCCCTTGCGCATCCAGCCAGTCAATTGCGTATGTCGGTAGAGCGTCCTCGCATACCAGTGCCAGACCTTCTTCCAACATAACAACCACGGCGTCCATGTGAACAAATTGGGGTGGAATAGGAACAATGTTTGCTTCCCAGCCTTTATCTCGCATCCACCCGGCGACTTGCTCAGCGCCCAGCTTTGTGGATCGGTCTCCGGCCCAGCCAAGCAGTGCAACTCCCGGCTTGATGATGACAAAATCCCCGCCCTCAAAATGATCAGCCGTTATCCATTTCCAGATCGGTATTCCTGCATTGCGATAAAAATCAGAAACAACGGAGTAGTCCTGCCGACGTGGCGGAGTTTGGACACTTGTTATCACCGCACCCCAGGGCGTCATAAAGCTGGAATCACGTGTAAATACACTGCTGGGCAGTCCTTCATCGGCTTCTACAAAATGGCAACGAACCCCGTTAGCCTCATAGACTTCAACCATTCGCTGATGTTGATGCATGGCCTTCTGTTTATCAAAATGATATCCCATCTTTTCCTGATTGGCTTGATTAACCGCTGATATAGAGTTCAGTGGCACCCAGCGAAAATGGTCCGGTTTTCCGAGCAGCACATCCGTTAAGACACCTGTTTGTGCATTTACGCCCCAATTCGTTTCGCTCTGCTTATCCATTTTCAATTTTTCCTTCCTGCATGATTTTATACAAAGCATGATAATTGAGAAATCATTTCAAAAAAAACGAGAAATTCTCTACACTAACTTGATTTTAATTCAATATATAGCACGCAAAGAATCAGGAATTAGGGCTATGATTAAAAGACGAGACCTGCCGCTGTATGCACTTCGTGGTTTTGAAGCGACGGCCAGACTTCACAGCCTTACAGATGCAGCGGAAGAACTGGGCGTTACCTATAGTGCCATTAGTCACCAAATTCGAAAACTTGAAGAAATTTTGGGCACGACACTTTTCGACCGCCGACATAAACCTTTGAGTCTGACGGCAAAAGGACATGCCTTACTCTCCGGTGTTACAGACTCGTTTGACAGGTTGTCGCGTGCTGCTGAAGAGGCCGGGAATACCGGATTAGAGGGAGAACTGGTTGTATCTTGCATTCCGGGGCTTGGCACAAATTGGCTTATTCCTGCCTTGGAGCAATTTCTGAAATCCTATACCAAACTTAACCTTCACATTATAACAGAGTTTTGGCACCACCCTACTCCACACGAAGAAATTGACCTTGCCATTACATACGGTAGCGCAGAACGCACTGGAAGAAGAGTTATTCGACTGGGTCAATCTGAATTTTTCCCGGTTTGCAGCCCTCGCATTATGGATGGTTTATTAAAGCCTCAAGATTTAGCAGGGATAACATTATTACACGACCACAGCGAAGAAACCTGGTCTCGATGGCTACTGGAAGCCGGGCATCAAAATTTGGAAGATCGGCGAAACATCTATTTTGATAGCGCGCATATGGCTTTGGAAGCTGCCCGTGCTGGATACGGTGTGGCAATGGGGGACCGCCCAACAGTCCAGCATGATCTTCGAGAGGGAAGACTCATTCGCTTGTTTGACCATTCAGTTCCAGCCATTCATCCATATTATATAGACACGCCTCCCTTAGAGCACATGAAGCCTGCAACAAAAGCCCTCGAAGCCTGGCTAGTCGATCAGTTTTAAAGATATGTCTCGTCCTGAAATAGATTTACACATTGGAGACCTATTTCAGGACGAGGCAAACGGCACAATTAAGATCGCTCTAAGAAGCCTACAGGCGTGTTGTAGATATCTTTAAGAAATATTACAGTCAGCCCCATGATCCGCATCACCATCATCATTTGTCTGGCTGAAACACTGGGTATGACAGGCTTTGCCGCCTTCCCCACATTGCTGCCGCAATTCTTTGGGGAGTGGGGAATCAGCAACACCGAGGCCGGGTGGATTAACGGGATTTATTACGCTGGATATGTGTTTGCCGTGATCATCCTGACCAGCCTGACGGATCGGGCCGCACCTCGAGATATTTATCTGTTCAGCACGGCTATATCCGCCATTGCCTGTCTCGGGTTTGCTTATCTGGCGGAAGGGTTCTGGACCGCCATGGCGTTTCGCACCCTGGGCGGGATCGGGTTAGCTGGCACCTATATGCCGGGCCTGAAGATGCTCAGCGATTTCCTGCATGGCCCCAAGAAAAGCCGCGCCGTTGCGTTTTACACATCCAGCTTCGGCATCGGCACATCGGTTTCCATCGTTGCAACCGGGGTTCTGACCGACCTGACGGATTGGCGCACGGCGTTTGCCCTGCTCGCCCTGGGGCCGCTGCTTGCAATTCTAGCGACCATCTTTTTAGTGCCCCGCATTAAACACGATAAAGAGGCCGCGCATACGCCAACCACCCATGTGCTGGATTTCCGCCCTGTCTTGCGATGCCGTGCAGCCATGGCTTATGTACTTGGCTATACGGTTCATAATTTTGAGCTGTTCGCCTTTCGCGCCTGGACTGTGGCGTTCTTGGTTTATGCGGCAAGCCTGGACGACGATATCAACTTGCCCATATCCATCATCATGCTGGCAGCCATCGTCAATTTATTCGGGGTCCCTGCCAGCATCCTTGGTAATGAGTTTGCATTAAAGCTCGGACGCCACCGATGGATCACCCTGATCATGCTGACATCATCCGTGCTGGCCTGCATGATCGGTTTTAGTACCGCGTGGTCGATCTGGCTGGTGATTGGATTGTGCTGTCTTTATTCCATGACTATCACAGCGGATTCGGCAGCCTTGACCGCAGGCGCTGTGGAGGCTGCACCTCCAGGATATCTCGGCGCGACCATGGCGGTGCATTCTTCCATTGCCTTTACTGGATCGTTCCTCGGCCCTCTGGTGTTCGGAATCATGCTGGATGTGAACAGCAGTGGCGGCAGCTCAGCCTCATGGGCAGTGGCCTTTATCGTCATGGGCCTTGTCGGCCTCAGTGGTCCATTGTTGATGCGGTGGGTTGGAAAAGACGCCTAAAGAATTTTTTTGACTTCCTGCAAGGCTTCATTACCAAGATCCATATTGGTAGAAGACCGCTCGATTGCCATACGGGTATCTTTGGCAATCTGATTCATCTTATCAACAACCGTATTGATGTTTTCAATCTGCCCCCCGGCGAGAGTTTCAGAGCGATCCGCAATTGCACTAGCATCATTGATAATTCCAACGGCCTCATCAACTTGATCCATGCTCTTGCGTCCGGCCTCCGCAGTGGCCTCCATGGCCGTGGACAAATGGGAAATACGACTGGTGACTTCTTCGGATGATGTATTGAGTTGGTCTATCAGCTCGTAAATCTGTTGGGCAGAACCCCCGGCACTATTGGCAAGGTCTTTGACTTCTTTGGCAACCACGGCGAAGCCTCTACCAGCCTCACCAGCGCGTGCGGCCTCGATGGTTGCATTCAAAGCGAGTAAATTTGTCTGCTTGGCAATGGTTGTGATTTCTTCAGCCATAACGTTGATGCGTAGGAATTCCTTGTTGAATTCTTCTATCAGGCCTTGAACACCATTGGTCATCTCGACACCTTCAACCACCGTATCCGACAGCTTGCCAATTTGCTCTCTGGTGTCAGCAGAGCGATCTGCTGCCATGCGCAAGGCCTTATTAGCATCTGTTGTCAGTGTTCGAATTTCCGTGGCATCGTTGGCAACCGTTGTGACAAGTTCAACAACAGAATCAACAAAATCAGCCCTGTCTCTGGATGATTTGTTCACAAGCCCGGCGTTCTCATAAATTTGTTCAACCAGATCGCGGACGTGCTCTACTTTTTTTCTGTCATCACTATCGTTCACGAAAGGTCTCCTGAATTATTTTGAACATCCGCCAAGGCGCTGCTTATAGTCGAGACGAGGAAAGGAACCAGATAGGTTAGCATTACCTGCCATATGGCTGGCACCTTGCCTTCCATCAGAACAGGTCCCTGATTAATCCCGATCAGAACGCTACCGACGATCAAGCTGACAATAAGCCCCCGCTTAATGGTCTTCTTTTTTCGAATTGCAGATAACAATGTCAATTTTGCTCGCCCATTTCTCTCTTTTTATTAGATAAGAGGCTAAGTGATTTATTCAACTTAACAAACGAAATGTAATCAATTCTCTGTGAACGCATATAAGCAATTAATTTCCGCGCATCTTCGCGCAATTAGTTTCCGCGCATGCGTGCGCGGGGATGCGTCGTGTCATAGACCGCCTGCAACCGCGCCGCATCGACTTCTGTGTAACGTTGAGTGCTGGACAAGGATGCATGACCGAGCAATTCCTGAATGGTTCTGAGGTCCCCGCCTTCGGCCAGCAAAT
>JABJOR010000593.1 GCA_018664265.1 Rhodospirillales bacterium | reverse complement strand
CGGTGTCGCGTAGAATGTTCGTGTGTTTGTTGCGTTGATCTGAATTATAAATATTTGCATCCATAAAACCTGCGAGACTTAAATCAGGTGCCATATTTATACGAGCATGATCTTGAATTTCATGTTGGTGCAGGGCTTTCCAGCGGCGATTTTGTGCACTCACCGCAGACAGTGCAACGGGTTCCTCCTTGATGGACATCGCCCCCTTACAGGAAAGGTAAGCATACATATGGTCCAGCTCAGGGCCATTATCCAGTTTTGCTTCGATTTTATTAATACGGCAAAAATGATAATGATCCCCAAGAACTTCGGTCTCATGCATGTATTCTTCCTGTCGTGAATCCAGCCAGGTAATAAATAATGAAACCTCTGTATCGGGCGAGGGGAACAACGTTGCTGGAATAGAACCATAACCACTGAAGTGGGAGGAATATACACTATCAAAGTGACGCAGGTTAATTTTGGTAACTGGAATGATGTTATCTTCCGGCCCGGGGAACTTCCTTGCCAGTTGTTGTGGCGACATATTAGAGCCTACCGCCAGAACAGGGACGCGGCCTTCCAGATTTTCCAGCATCTCATCATGATCAACAACCGTATGGTTGCCCTTTTCCATAACGAAAGATCGTTCGGGAAGATGATAAGGATATTTGCTAGCGCGGTAGTGAGGATCGTTTAACACAGGATATTCACGACTTTCCGTCACTCAGATAAGGGGTAATATCAACCTCATCGATTTGGTTTTGCTGCAAGAATCGATCGGCATAATCTTTGTAGATGCCGGATGTCAGGAATAGTTCGAACAATTCGCCATCGATGTGCTCATCTTTTTTCATGAAGGACATGATCTTGATGCAGGCGCTGAGCGTTTTTGGTTCTTTATAAGGTCGGTCAGCGGCGGTCAAGGCTTCGAAAATATCGGCAATGGCCATCATTCGGGCTTCCACATTCATCTGATCGCGTTTGAGCTTCTTTGGATATCCGGTGCCATCCATTTTTTCATGGTGGCCCCCGGCATATTCCGACACACGTTTAAGATGTTTCGGGAAAGGCAATTGGTCCAGCATGATGATGGTCTGAACAATATGATCATTGATCTTGAAACGCTCTTCTTCAGTTAATGTGCCGCGTGCGATGCACAGATTATAGACCTCTCCCATATTAAAACGGTGCTCCGGAACATTGAGTAAGAAGCCGTAATCGTTGCCCTCTTCATACAGTGCCGTTTCGCCTTCGCCGCGATACATGATATGGCTTATCTTGTCTGTTAGCAGATCTTCTTCAGCCGGAAGCGGCACAGCCTCGACTTGCTTCATACGCATCCGTTCTTCATAGGCTAGACCAATACGGTCATCCAGTGTGCGCATCCACTTGATCGAGGCAATTTCCTGAACGCGCTCAATGCGCTCTGGTGCCATGAACTCTCCGCCGACGTTGCTTTCGGCAATAAAGGCATAATCGTCATCCAGCTTTGCCAGTTTTTCTTCCATGGCAGGTTTGAGAACACTTTCGTCGCCGCCGTCAATGATCTGCTTCAGGTATTCGATTTCCACATCGCGTTTGACCACCTCAAAGCGTGTGCGGATTTCATGCAGGCGGTTATAAATTGTTTCCAGTTTGGTTGCCTTATCGACAACGTATTCCGGGGTTGTGACTTTTCCACAATCATGAAGTGCCGCTGCAATCTCGATTTCCTCGCGATTTTCCTCTGTCAGTTCATAATCGGCAAACGGCCCTGTCGTTGCCGCCTTTGCAGCATCGACCAGCATCATGGTCAGTTCAGGCACGCGCTGGCAATGACCGCCCGTGTAGGGGGATTTTGCGTCAATTGCGGAAGAAATGAGGTTGATGAACGAGCGGAACAGCTTCTTCTGGGCTTCCAGCAGCAAGGCATTTTCCAGCGCAACAGCCGCCTGGGAAGTGAGCGCCTCGATCAGGGATTCCAGCGCCGGATCAAAGGGCACAACTTCGTCTGTATCGGGGTCCTTGGAGTTGATCAGTTGCAAGACACCAATGACATCCTGCTCATTGTTGACCATAGGAACCGCGAGAACGGATTGGGTGCGGTAGTTGTTGTTCTGGTCGAAAGCCTTGGCTCCTGAAAAGTCAAAATCCGTGGAATCGTAAGCATCGGGAATGTTGACCATAAATTTTTCGTTGGCGGTAAAGGCGGCAATGTTTTTTTCGTTTTTTTCACCAGTTTCCGGAATAAACAGATTAAGCGGGGGAATTGGTATGTCTTTTCCTGTTGTCCCACCCATGGCAATGTTCAGTGAATCCGTGCGCATGATGGTAAACTTCAGATGATCTTCATCCGTGCGGAGATAAAAGGTCCCGCCATCGGCGTTGCAAATATCTTTTGCTTCAAGCAAAATCATTTCCATCAGGCGAGCATTATCGCGCTCGGCGGATAGAGCAATACCAATGTCAATCAGGCGGCGAAAATGGGCTTCGCCAATAGGGCTGTTATTTTTAGACGCAGAAGCCATCTTTTATCCCATAATAATATGCTGGCATGTTTAAATACCTATTAGAGGCTATATCGGTTTTGTTTTCTATTCAACAATAACCCGACTAAGTTATTAGTTTTCTTGATTCTTCTTGACGATTTGTATGTAAGAGGTATGAATTCCATCTGCAATTATTAAGATGTATTTGAAAGTTTTTTCATCAATGGCTTATTCATCACTACGAGATTTTATTGCCTTCCTTGAGAGCAATGATGATCTGGTGCGCGTTTCAGAACCAGTTTCGCCCAAGCTGGAGATGACAGAAATACAAACGCGGGTTATGGCAGAGGGTGGCCCGGCCATTCTATTCGAAAATGTTGTTGATGATAACGGCGATTCCTATGGAATGCCCATGCTGGTTAATCTGTTCGGTACAGTGGACCGGGTAGCACAGGGCATGAACCGTAATCGTGAGGGTTTGCGCGAAATCGGTGAAACGCTGGCCTTTTTACGTCAGCCGGAACCTCCGGGTGGCTGGCGTGAAGCGTTGGACATGATGCCGCTGGTCAAAACAGTCATGGCTATGAAGCCAAAGACCGTTAATTCTGCGCCGTGTCAGGATATTGTGCTGACAGGCG
>JABJOR010000060.1 GCA_018664265.1 Rhodospirillales bacterium | reverse complement strand
GGCTGTCTACCGTTCAGTCGCCCGCCTGCTGAATGTCGACTCTGATGAAATTGCTTTGCTTGAGAACGCGACGGTGGCTTGGGACAAGGCGTTTTATTCTCTGCCGTTCAACGAAGGGGATCGCATTTTGACCTGCCAGTCCGAGTATGGCGCAAATTACGTAGCGTATTTGCAAATGGCCAAACGGATCGGTGTGAAAATTGACGTTATCCCGAATGATGAATTTGGCGCGGTTGATCCTGTTGCATTGGACTCGATGATTGATGATCAGGTCAAGTTGATCTCAATTACACACATTCCAACAAATGGCGGTTTGGTGAACCCGGCAGAAGCCATTGGCGTTATCGCTCGAAAACATAATATTCTCTACCTGCTGGATGCCTGCCAGAGCGCCGGGCAAATGCCGTTGGATGTTCAGGCTATTGGTTGTGATATGCTCAGTGCGGCTGGACGTAAATTCTTGCGTGCGCCGCGTGGGACTGGGTTCCTTTATGTTCGGCGATCATTGCTGCAAACACTGGAGCCTTCCACAATTGATCATTTCGCTGGCGTGTGGGTTGATGCGGATAATTATGAACTACGTCCGGATGCCCGCCGATTTGAGTTATGGGAAAACAACTATGCCGCCAGAATGGGGTTGGGTGTTGCTGTCGATTACGCTCTTGATTTGGGACTTGATGTTATATACGCCAGAGCCAAGTCATTGGCAGACAGGTTGCGTACAGGACTTGAAAAAATTTCAGGCGTTACTGTACAGGATTTGGGGCGTGAACCTTGCGCCATTGTGACGTTTAGTTTTGATAAGATGGTATCAGAACAAATTGCTGAAAAGCTATCTGCTCAGAATATCAATGCCAGTGTGTCCGATAGTGAAACCACACGGTTGGATGCCATAGCCCGGAATTTGCCACATCTGGTACGCCTTTCACCGCACTATTATAATACCGAAGATGAAATTGATACTGTGCTGGATGTTTTGCAAACAGTTTTGAAGTAACCTTATTTGTTGGGAGAAAACCATATGATCATTGCCGTTGACGGACCGGCTGGAGCCGGAAAAGGATCACTTTGCGCAGCCCTTGAGGAGCACTTCGGGTTTGCCAGACTGGATACTGGTCTGCTTTACCGGGCGGTTGGCATGAAGGTGCTACGCGGTGGCGGGCATCCGGAAGATGCTGCTGTGGCGGAAGCTGCGGCCCATGCTTTAGAGTTCAGCGAGCTTGATGATCCTGAGCTGCGCAGTGATCAGGCAGGCCAAGCAGCCTCTCAGGTCGGGGCCGTTCCCGGTGTGCGCGCCGCGCTGCTGGATTTCCAAAGAGACTTTGCCAGTAACCCGCCAGGCGGGGCAAAAGGCTCAATTTTGGATGGCCGAGACATCGGAACAGCTGTTTGTCCAGAGGCAGAAGCAAAACTGTTTATAACGGCACCTTTGGATGTTCGCGCCCAAAGACGATATAAAGAGTTGCAGTCACGGGGCCATGAGGCTATATATGCCACCGTTTTCGAAGATATGAAGAAACGAGACGAGCGTGACAGCGGGCGAGCTGACGCTCCCATGGCAAAAGCGGATGATGCTTATCTCCTGGATACAGGCGATATGTCGATTTCCGAAGTTGTCGCGGCAGCGCTTCAATTCATTGAATCTAAAACAAAATAAACCCGAAACGTCAGAAAAACCATCGTTTCGTTTTTTTAATCCAAGACCACCGGAAACAACCGGTAGGCAGGAATAACTGTTGAAAAGGACTACCCCTATGGCAACCGCCAATACTGCTGCATCCGATGCGGCACCAATTATTACAGAAAATTTTTTAGAACTGCTTGATGAATCCTTTGGTGATGGCCTCGAAGGCCGTGTTGTCAAAGGCACGGTTATCGCTGTTGATAGTGATGCTGCAACCATCGACGTTGGCCTTAAATCTGAAGGACGTATTCCACTTAAGGAATTTGGCGCAGAAGTAACGCTTGCTGTTGGCGATAGCGTTGATGTTTACATTGAGCGCTACGAAGACCGTGAAGGTATGGTCAAGTTGAGCCGTGAACGCGCACGCCGCGAAGAAGCATGGACAGAACTCGAAACCGCTTACAAAGATCAGGTCCGTGTTACGGGTACGATCTTTGGTCGCGTTAAAGGCGGCTTCATTGTCGACCTTGCCGGTGCTGTTGCATTCCTTCCAGGATCGCAAGTTGATATTCGTCCGGTTCGCGACATTACCCCGTTGATGGGTAACCCGCAGCCATTCCAGATTCTGAAAATGGACCCACAGCGCAACAACATCGTTGTTTCACGCCGTGCCGTTTTGGAAGAAACCCGTACCGAAGCCCGCGCCGAGCTGATCTCCAACCTTTCCGAAGGTCAGATCCTCGAAGGCATGGTCAAGAACATCACCGATTACGGTGCGTTCGTTGATCTTGGTGGCGTTGACGGCCTGCTGCACGTTACAGATATTGCATGGCGTCGTATCAACCATCCTTCAGAAGCTCTGCAGATTGGTGAAACCGTCAAAGTTCAGATCATTCGCTTCAACCCTGATACCCAGCGTATTTCGCTAGGCATGAAACAGCTTGAAACCGATCCTTGGGAAGGCGTTGGCGCCAAGTTCCCGGTTGGTGGCAAGTTCCAGGGCCGCGTAACCAACATCACCGATTACGGTGCGTTTGTTGAGCTCGAAGCTGGTGTTGAAGGTCTTGTCCACGTTTCAGAAATGAGCTGGACCAAGAAAAACGTACACCCTGGCAAGATCGTTTCTACCAGCCAGGAAGTTGAAGTCATGGTTCTCGATGTTGATCCTGAAAAGCGTCGCATCAGCCTTGGTCTGAAACAGTGTTCTGACAATCCTTGGGATGCATTCCTCGCAACCCACCCTGCCGGAACCGAAGTTGAAGGCGAAGTCAAAAACATCACCGAGTTCGGTCTGTTTGTTGGCCTCACCGGCGATATCGATGGCATGGTACACCTTTCTGATCTGTCATGGGATGCCACAGGCGAAGAAGCAATTGCTGATTTCTCCAAAGGCGACATGGTTAAAGCCAAGGTCCTTGACGTTGATGTAGAAAAAGAACGCATCAGCCTGGGTATCAAGCAGATGGGCGAAGACACCGTTGGTGCTGCTATTTCCGGCATCAAGAAAGGCGCTGTTGTAACATGCGAAGTTACAGCCGTTACCGACAACGGTCTTGAAGTTTCCGTCAATGGCGACATGCCTGGCTTCATCCGTAAATCTGATCTGTCTCGTGAACGCTCAGAACAGCGTCCAGAGCGTTTCGCTGCTGGCGAAAAGATCGATGCTAAGGTTTCTCAGGTCGATGCCAAGAGTCGCAAGCTGACACTCTCCATCAAGGCTCTTGAAGCTGAAGAAGAGAAAAAAGCTATGGCTGAATTCGGATCCTCGGATGCCGGTGCCAGCCTCGGTGACATTCTTGGTGCTGCTCTGAAGCAGAAACAGGAAGAAGGTACTTCTGAATAAGAAGCCCCGCACTTAAGTTCGAAGGGGCCCGGTATGCTGAAATATTGCATGCCGGGCCTTTTTCGTTATTATCCTGCACAGCTTAAATTTTTACTGAAAAGACCAAACAGATCATGACCTCACATACAGATCGTATAATTGATCGCCGTAGATTAAAACGCAGCCTGACGATCTGGCGCGTTATCGGTGTTGTGGCCCTGATTGGTGTGGTGGCAGCTGTAACGGCGCGATATGTTGTCTTGCCTGAAAAACCTTATGTGGCCCTGCTGGATGTTAATGGGCTGATTTTGGAAGATTTGGAACGTGATGAGGCACTTGAGCATCTTCTTGAAGATGATAAGGCTCAAGCCTTGATTGTTCGCATTGATAGCCCCGGCGGCACTTTTGTCGGAGGTGAAGCGCTTTACCTTGCCATTCGGGCTGTTGCTGAAGAAAAGCCGGTTATTGCCGTAATCGGTAATCTGGGGACATCGGCGGCCTATATGGCGGCTATTGCGAGCCAGCGTATCCTGGTTCGCACCGGGACAATTACCGCGTCTATTGGTGTGATCATGCAAACGGCTAATGTTACCCAATTGATGGAAAAAATCGGTGTTCAGCCCGTAGTAATCAAAAGTGATCCTCTTAAGGCACAGCCTAACCCTATGGAATCATTAACGTCTGATGGTGAGGCGATGATCCAGTCGGTGATATCTGATTTGCACAATATCTTTGTTGGCATGGTTGCAGAACGACGAAATATGCCCCTTGAAGGTGCTCGAAGCCTTGCAGATGGTCGTATCATGACTGGCAATCAGGCAATTGATGCAGGACTGGTTGATGCCATCGGTGGCAAGCAGGAGGCCCTGAACTGGCTAGCCGATAATGCCGAAATTAGCATTGAGTTACCCTTAATCAATATAACACCTGTGCATGAAGTCGAACGTTGGTCGGATGCACTTACAAAAATTATGGGAAAAACACTGTTTTCTGAACGACTTAGCCTTGACGGTGCTCTTTCTCTCTGGCACCCTCAGTTGAATTTATGAATTTCAATGAATGTTTGCCGGGCTATATAATACCTTGTGTGAATGTTTGAGTTCAGTAAAGTTGCCTCGCCCTTGAATGGTGAGGAGGGAGTAGCGATGACGAAATCAGAATTAATTGCCCGATTGGCTGCGGCGAACCCGCACCTTTTTCAACGAGATATCGAACGAATCGTGACGACTATATTTGAGGAAATTACAGAAGCGTTGGCTAACGGAGATCGTGTGGAGCTACGCGGCTTTGGTGCCTTTTCTGTTAAACAACGTAGCTCTCGTGTTGGCCGCAACCCACGTACGGGTGAAGCAGTGGATGTTTCAGAAAAATTCATCCCCTATTTCAAGACCGGCAAACAGCTTCGTGAAAAGCTGAACGCCTGATTTGTCGCCAGCTTTTATTTTTGAATAACAGCCAGAGTTTGGTTGTTGATGCTTTTTATGTATCCGTGAAGTAGCTGTGACAAACCTGTGAAATATCTGTCCTGGATCATATTATTACCGCTCGCTCTGGTGCTGATACTTTTTGGTGTCAACAATCGTGGCACTGTGCCCATTGATCTGTGGCCTGCTCCATTCATTATTGATATACCGCTTTTTGCCTTGTTGTTTGGGGCCTTGTTGATCGGTGTGGTGTGGGGTGGAATTGCCGCCTGGATGAATGCAGGGCGCGTGCGTCGTGATGCACGTCAGGCAAATCGGGATTTGCGATCTTTGAGCCTGGAAGAAATGCGCCAGAAGAAAGAGATCGAATCTCTGAAAGCCGAACTCAAAGCGCGTGATGCTCAAGCTGCACAGGCGTTACAAACAAACGCCAGCAATGATGGTGGTGAAGTGTTAAAAATTGAAAGCTCTGCTCGATGAATCCATCCCAGCGTATTTATGCTGCCCTTGATACCACAGACATTAATCAAGCGGTTGATCTCGCCACGACCCTGAAAGGTAATGTGGGTGGCATGAAAGTGGGCAAAGAGTTTTTTACTGCCAATGGTCCACAAGGAGTTGAGGCGATTTCCAGTGTTGTAGGGATGCCCATCTTTCTTGATTTGAAGTTTCACGACATCCCCAATACGGTCGCGGGCGCAATCCGTGCGTCCTTGCCGCTAAAGCCTGCGATTGTGAATGTCCATGCACAAGGCGGCGTTGCTATGATGAAAGCGGCGATTGAGGCTGCAGCAACGGCGGGAAGCAACCGCCCCATGGTGCTGGCTGTGACGATCTTGACCTCACTGGATGATGAAGATTTGCAATCTGTTGGTATCTCTGACGGGGTTGCTAATCAGGTTGTGCGATTGGCGAAACTGGCCCAATCCAGCGGCATAGACGGCGTGGTTTGTTCGGCCTATGAAATTGATGCAATCCGTAATGCCTGTGGTCCGAACTTCAAATTGCTGGTGCCTGGTATTCGCCCGACATGGGCTGTCACTGGCGACCAGAAACGCATTATGACCCCACGCCAAGCCATTGACCGTGGCGCAGACTATCTGGTCATCGGCAGACCCATTACCAGTGCCAATGACCCCTTGGAAGCCGCACAAAAAATCGCTGAAGAGCTCGAAGGCCTTTAGGCAATCATTATGATATTCAGTAAAGGAAGCTTTCTATAATATATGTGAATACAGGGCGTGCAAAATATATTGCAAAGACAATGGATGTTGGCAACAGGCAGACCATCGCAATCATTGCGAAAGTAGATATTTTCATATTTTGAAATACACTTATCTTCACAGACACACCATGCTTTAAAAAATAAAAAGCTATGTCTGAAGGAGTGCTACCGCATTCTGACAAGATTTTATTTTCTCTGTCAAGAGAGCGCAATGTGCACAATGAAGGCTTATTAAACACTGACCGTTTAATACTCGTTTAATAGGGTGTTAAATGGGTGTTTAATATATTCAGTACACGTGATTTTTTCTTTATTCTAATTATTTTTCGCCATAATATTAATTAAATTCAATAGGTTGTAAGAGTTCTCCACAGGAAATGTTATGAAACTTGTTAAAATCTGCGGCCTTTCGTCTCAAGACAGTGTTGATGTTTCCGTAAAGAACGGCGCTGACATGATCGGGTTTAATTTTTTTGAATCTTCGCCACGTTATGTTAGTCCGGCGCAGGCTGGTGCATTATGTGGTCGTATGCCGGAAGGCGTTGAGCGGGTCGGGCTGGTGGTTGACGCCAGCGACGATGAAATTGCGACCATTCTCGCAAAAGCCTCGCTGAGTGTCTTGCAGCTTCATGGCAAGGAAACGCCGGAGCGGGTTGCGGAAGTATCATCAAGGTTTTCCCTGCCTGTCATGAAGGCATGCGCCATTTCGCAAGGTGCTGATCTGGATAAGGCAGCAATCTATCAAGAGGTGGCCGCTGCTTTATTGTTTGATGCCAAGCCGCCCAAGGATGCGACCCGTCCCGGTGGCAATGCAGTGACGTTTGACTGGACTTTGTTGAAGGATCAGAAGTGGACTTGCCCATGGCTTCTGGCGGGTGGTCTGACTGTTGAAAACGTCAGTGATGCCCTGTCCATCAGTGGTGCACCCGGGGTCGATTTGTCATCGGGCGTTGAAGACGCGCCGGGGATCAAAAACCCGGCTAAAATCGAAGCCTTCATTGCGGCTGTAAAAGCAGCTTAAAGCGCAAGAATTGCTGTAATCTATGGGCATTGTGGGCTATTACCAATTAACACTGAAATTATGAAACAGGATAGCTTAATGGGCGATCTCAATACCTATCGCGCTGGCCCGGATGAAGGTGGCCGTTTTGGCATCTTTGGTGGCCGTTTTGTCGCAGAAACCTTGATGCCGTTGATCCTTGATGTCGAAAAGGCATACAAGCAATACAAGGATGATCCGGAATTTTGCGACGAGCTGGAATATTACCTGAAGCACTACGTAGGTCGGCCCAGTCCGCTCTATTATGCTGAGCGTATGACCGAACATCTTGGCGGTGCCAAGGTCTATATGAAACGTGATGAGCTGAACCATACAGGCGCCCACAAGATCAACTCCACCATGGGGCAAATCCTGCTCGCCAAGCGTATGGGCAAGCCACGCATTATCGCTGAAACAGGTGCGGGACAGCACGGCGTTGCAACGGCCACAGTTTGTGCGTTGTTTGGTTTGGAATGTGTTGTCTATATGGGCGCAACCGACATCAAGCGTCAGGCCCCCAACGTTTTCCGCATGAAGTTGCTGGGCGCTGAAGTTGTCCCGGTAACCAGTGGCACTGGCACCTTGAAGGATGCCATGAATGAGGCCCTGCGTGATTGGGTCGCTAATGTGGATAACACCTATTATCTGATCGGCACCGTTGCCGGGCCGCACCCTTACCCAACCATGGTTCGTGATTTTCAGTGCATCATTGGTGATGAAACCCGTGTCCAGATGGACGAGGCCGAAAGTCGACTTCCCGATACATTGGTTGCCAGCATCGGTGGCGGCTCAAACGCCATGGGATTGTTCCATCCGTTTTTGGATGATAGCAGTGTCGAGATCATCGGTGTCGAGGCCGCAGGGCTCGGCATTGAAACAGGTAAGCATTGCGCCTCTATCAAGGGCGGACATCCCGGTGTGTTGCATGGCAATCGCACATTCTTACTGCAAGACGATGACGGCCAAATTTATGACGGGCATTCTATTTCGGCAGGCCTCGATTACCCCGGTATCGGGCCAGAGCATTCCTGGCTGCACGACGTTGGCCGGGTGAAGTATGTTTCTGTCACTGACGACGAAGCCCTGGAAGCCTTCCAGCTCTGCACCCGACTTGAGGGAATTATTCCGGCGCTGGAGCCATCCCATGCCCTGGCGCATGTAATGAAAATCGCCCCTGATCTGCCAAAGGATCACTTGATTGTCATAAACCTGTGCGGTCGTGGAGACAAGGATGTGTTTGCTGTTGCTGAAATGCTCGGGGTGGAATTATGAGTGTCGAGACACGCATTAAAAAGATGTTTGATACCTTGAAGGCTGAAAGCCGTGGGGGACTGGGTGTCTTTATTACCGCCGGTGATCCTGATTATGATACGTCACTGGAAATCATGAAGGGCTTGCCCGGTGCCGGTGCAGACATGATCGAATTTGGTATGCCATTTTCTGATCCCATGGCCGATGGCCCGGCTATTCAGGTAGCCTCGCAACGCTCGCTGGCAAACGGCCAGAACATGAAAAAGACCCTTGCCATGGTCACCGATTTTCGCAGCGGTAATGATGTAACGCCGATCATATTGATGGGCTACTACAATCCGATTTACAGCTACGGCGTTGATGCGTTTCTGAAAGATGCCAAAGCAGCCGGGATTGATGGCCTGATCATTGTTGATCTGCCACCGGAAGAAGAAAATGAGCTTTGCCTGCCAGCGTTAAAAGCCGGGATCAATTTCATTTATCTGACGGCACCTACGACATCTGATGAGCGCCTTCCGCGAGTTCTGGAACATGCCTCAGGTTTCATCTATTATGTTTCCATTACGGGAATTACTGGAACGGCTTCGACAACAGCGGCGGATATCAAGCCAAACATTGATCGAATTCGTGCAAGTACGGATATCCCTCTGGCTGTTGGTTTTGGTATTAAAACGGCTGAGAACGTTGCTGATTTTAACACCATTGCCGATGCTGCAATTGTTGGAACAGCGGTTGTGAACGTGATCGCTGAAAACCTTGATGAGAATAACGCTGCCAAGTCAGGACTTATTGATAAGGTTCTTGGGTTTGTGCGGGACTTAAGTGAGGGTACAAAATGAATTGGCTGAAGAGCTGGGTTCGCCCCAAACTGCGTGAGCTGGTCGGCGGACAGAAAGAAATCCCGGACCATCTGTGGCACAAATGCCCTGGTTGCGAGGAAATGATTTTCCACCGTGATTTGGAAAAGAACCTCAATGTCTGCCAGCACTGTGGTCACCACATGCGCCTGAAAGTCGCAAAGCGCCTTGAGCTGTTATTTGATGAGGGCGAATACACAACCATTGAGCTGAAATCGCCAATTGTTGATCCGCTTAAATTCAAGGACCGCAAGAAATATACTGATCGTTTGAAAGAAGCCCAAAACAACACGGGTGAAAATGACGCTATCGTGGTTGCCCATGGCTCCATGGGCGGCAACAAGGTTGTCACGGCGGTCTTCAATTTTGATTTCATGGCAGGTTCCATGGGGATTGCTGTTGGTGATGGATTGCTGACTGCGGCGCGTCTTGCTGTAGTACAGAATGCTCCGCTGGTTGTTATTCCGGCCTCGGGCGGTGCGCGTATGCAGGAAGGCATCCTGTCGCTTATGCAGATGACCCGCTCGACCATTGCCGTTGAAGAAGTTCGCGAAGCTGGTCTGCCCTATATCGTGTTGTTGACGGACCCGACCACGGGTGGTGTGTCGGCATCATTTGCCATGCTTGGCGATATTCAAATTGCCGAGCCGGGCTGTGTTATCGGCTTTGCCGGAGCGCGCGTGATCGAGCAAACAATTCGTGAAAAACTGCCGGAAGGCTTCCAGCGCGCTGAATACCTGTATGACCATGGCATGGTTGATATGGTTGTCCACCGGGTTGACCTACGCAACACCATGATCCGGGTTATCGATCTGTTGTGTAACAAAGGACCGGCAGGCGACTTGCTTATCCTTGACAGTGACGCCCCGGTTGTTGCCGCAAAGGCAGATTAATTCATGTATCAGTCGGATTCGGATGTCGTTCTGGAGCGGCTGATGTCGCTTCACCCCAAGGTTATAGATCTGGTTCTGGACCGGGTTGAGCGTTTGCTGGAACGACTGGGCCATCCGGAACGCAAACTTCCCCCTGTTATTCATGTCGCTGGAACCAATGGCAAGGGCTCGGTTATTGCCTTCATGCGCTCCATGCTGGAAGCCGCAGGGTACCGCGTTCATGTCTACACATCCCCGCATCTCGTGCGCTTTAATGAACGCATTACTCTTTGTGGCGAGCATATCCCGGAAACCGATCTGACGGCCTTGCTGGAAGAATGTGAAAAGGCCAATCTGGGCGAGCCCATTACATTTTTTGAAATCACCACCTGCGCGGCCTTTCTGGCCTATACCAGAACATCAGCCGACGTGCTGATCCTTGAAACCGGATTGGGTGGCAGGTTGGATG
>JABJOR010000592.1 GCA_018664265.1 Rhodospirillales bacterium | reverse complement strand
GTTAATTAAACCGAACTCTCCCAAGGGGGCAGCCAATAGGTTGCCCCCTTCTGAGTATTACGCCTAAACATCCAGAACCGCTAATGCGGGGGAATTATTTGTGACAACCATTATTCATTCAATCGAAGGTTTAAGCATATGGATTGGCCGCGCATTTGGCTGGTGTATCCTTATCCTGACCCTTTCCGTAGCCTACGAAGTTTTTGTCCGCTATGTGCTCAACGCCCCGACTGTTTGGGCTTTTGATATGATGGTGCAAATGTACGGCGCGCTGTTTCTGATGGCAGGTCCATACGCACTGGCACAGGATACGCATGTTCGTGCAGATGTCATATACCGTTTCCTTCCACCACGCTGGCAGGCCAGACTGGACCTTCTTCTCTATATCGTATTCTTCTTCCCCGGCATGATTGCATTGCTGTGGTATGGTTGGGAAATTGCTTCTGATTCCTGGCGCTATGAGGAAGTTAGCTGGAATAGCCCGGCACGAATTCAAATTTATTTCTTCAAGACCCTGATCCCATTGGCTGGTGCCTTGTTTATTATCCAAGGTATTAGTGAATGCATGCGGTGCTACATAGCAATAAAAACAAATATATGGCCACAACGTCATGAGGATTCCAAGGAAACCGAAGACATGTTAATCGCACAGGCATCGGCACAGGATGCCAAGTAGTATTTTCTTGAAATTTTCATTTAAAAAGATGGAGCACCAAGCAGGATGACGAACCCTGAAGTCGCAATTTTAATGCTGTCCTCTTTCATTGTGATGGTATTGTTCGGGTTTCCCGTCGCCTTCACGCTGCTGGCAATGGGTGTTGGCTTTGGCTATTACGCCTATCATCAGGCTGGCAGCATTGAAACAATTGCAGATGCTTTCAACAATAATATTTTCTATCTACTAAATCAAAACACCTATTCAGTGATGGAGAACGATACACTGGTCGCGATCCCTCTGTTCCTGTTCATGGGGTATGTGGTTGAACGCGCCAACATCGTAAACAAATTATTCTACTCATTGCAGATGGCCGCTCGCAACCTGCCAGGGTCCATGGCGATTGCAGCCTTGATCACCTGTGCGGTCTTTTCTACTGCCAGCGGTATCGTTGGCGCGGTTGTCACCCTGATGGGTCTGCTCGCCTATCCGGCTATGGCAAAGGCAAATTATAACAAAAGCTTTGCGTCCGGTGTTATTTGTGCCGGCGGAACACTTGGAATTTTGATCCCGCCGTCAATCATGTTGATTGTCTACGCAGCGATTGCTGATCTTTCACCATTACGTCTATATGCCGCTGCCGTATTTCCCGGATTTATTCTGGCAGGCTCTTACATTGTGTACGTGATTATTCGCGTCATGATCAATCCATCCATAGCACCAAAACCACGTGCAGAGGATGTTCCGCCTGCCCGTGTTGTTTATTGGCAGCTTCTGACATCGTTTGTACCGCTAACAGCCCTGATCATGTTGGTGCTTGGCTCTATTTTGGGTGGACTGGCAACGCCGGCTGAAGCCGCAGCTATGGGTGCGCTGGGTGGCCTGGTCCTCGCGGCCATGTATCGCTCACTGAGTTGGGTGATGTTAAAAGAATCAGTGCATTTAACAGCGAAAGCAACAGCCATGGTTTGTTGGCTATTTGTTGGTTCGTGGACTTTTGCATCTGTATTTTCATACCTGGGTGGTCATGAAATTATTGAGCATTTCATTCTCGGGTTTGATCTGTCCCCCTGGCAGTTCCTGGTCATGGTACAGGTTATCATCTTCCTGCTTGGCTGGCCTCTGGAATGGTCTGAAATTTTGATCATCTTTGTTCCGATCTTCCTGCCCATGCTGGATACGTTTGGCGTCAACCCGTACTTCTTTGCAATGCTGGTAGCACTGAACTTGCAAACGTCATTCCTGACGCCCCCCATGGCCATGTCCGCCTATTACCTTAAAGGCGTATTGGGGAACGTAATCGAGTTGATGGATATCTTCAGAGGCATCATGCCGTATCTGGCTATTGTTATTGCGACGATGGTGTTGATGTATCAATACCCCGGAATCGCATTGTGGCTGCCTGATACACTGTTTGGGAAGTATATGCCGTGATGCAAGACTTGATGCGCCATCCGTTAAAGGAGTTTAAAAATCATGACTAAAGAAACCATTGAAAAAGTCTTTGGGGTTGCTGCGTCCTTGTTGGTAATGTCATTTGTTCTTGGTCTGGCTCACAGTATTTCAACAGGGTTTGCAGGCTTCTGGGGTGGGTTTCCATTTTGGGTAATCAGCCTGTTTGTATTAGTACTGGTGTTCTATGATTTCTGGGATTCCTGCTTCAGTAAAAAACAATAGGTTATTACATCCATGTCATTGATTGAACTGTCTGCCTGTGAAGCTGCACAAAAAATACGTAGCGGCGAAATTACATCTGAAGAACTTATCAAAGCCTACCTGGAACGTATTGAGCAAGTTGATGGTGATGTCAAAGCCTGGGCGCACCTAAATGCCGAGAAAGCATTGGAGCAAGCCCGCCAATGTGATTCTATCCATATGCAAGGATTGGCGACAGGCCCCCTGCATGGTGTGCCTGTCGGTATCAAGGATATTATCGACACAGCCCATGTGCCAACAGAGCGTGGAACAGTACTTTATTCAGGCCGTATCCCAACCAATGATGCCGTTGTGGTAGAACGACTACGTGAGGCCGGGGCGGTTATCATGGGAAAGACTGTCACCGCAGAACTTGCGGTGCTTCACCCTGGAAAGACAGCGAACCCCCATAATCCAGAGCATACTCCGGGAGGATCTTCCAGTGGCTCGGCCGCAGCCGTGGCATCCTATATGGTAGCCGGATCACTAGGCACCCAGACCAATGGATCAATGATCAGACCTGCGTCATACTGTGGTGTATTCGGCTTCAAGCCATCCTATGGCTTAATTCCACGCGGTGGTGTGTTAAGCGGCTCAGAACCTCTGGATACGATCGGCACCTT
>JABJOR010000591.1 GCA_018664265.1 Rhodospirillales bacterium | reverse complement strand
TGACTTTACGGCAGAACCAGACTCTATTCTGGACAAGTATGGATTTGGACGAGCCCATCATCGTGTAATCTATTTCGTCGGGGCCAACCCCGGTATGGCGGTAAATGATTTATTGGGCATTCTCAAAATTACCAAGCAGAGCCTGTCCAGAGTTCTGGGGCAATTGCTCCGTGAAGATTTTATTGTCCAAGAAACCGATGAAGAGGATCGCCGCCGCCGCCTGTTATACCTGACTGAAAAGGGTCGTGAGCTGGAAACCTTGATGAGTGACAAGCAAAGTAAACTCGTAGCACGGGCTTACCGCGAAGCGGGCGCCGAAGCAGTTGATGGATTTTGCACTGTTTTACGCGGTATTATAAACGAACGAGACCGTAAGCGTTTTGTTGAGGAATAGATCTTATACTTCTGTACTTGAACAAGGGACATGATGACAGCTGATCTGCCACATATACTGGTTGTTGATGACGATGATCGCTTACGCGATTTGCTACGCCAGTATTTGACTGAAAACGGATTTATTGTAACCGTCGCCAATAGCGCTGGTGATGCACGTACCCGATTAAACAGTCTGGCGTTTGATTTGATTGTGCTCGATTTGATGATGCCGGGTGAAACCGGATTGGAATTTGCAGCAGATTTCAGAAAGTCTAATAACACACCAATTCTGATGTTAACCGCAATGGCCGAAACCAGTGACCGTATTACCGGGTTGGAGCATGGCGCAGATGACTATCTGACAAAACCGTTTGAGCCGAGAGAGTTACTGCTCCGTATTCAGAGTATCCTGCGCCGTGTTCCGGAAGAAAGCGCACAAGAAGACCTTACTATGGGAGAGTGTGTGTTTTCTCCTGCCAGAGCCGAATTGTTCAGAAGCGGGAATCGTATACATTTAACAGAAGTGGAAAGTGCATTGCTGGTTGCCCTTGCCAAACAACCCGGCGCCATCCTTAGCCGTGAAGAGCTTATCGATACTACAGGTGCCGCCGGCACGGATCGGGCTGTTGATGTTCAGGTAACCAGACTAAGGCGCAAGATCGAACGTGATCCACGGATGCCAAGATATCTTCAGACTGTGCGGGGGCGGGGCTATGTCCTGCGCCCGGACTAGAGCAACCTGGCCTCAAGTGAGGACAGATAAGTTGCTCTATCTTATTAAAAGCGATCAAATTATCTAACCACAAATGTTTCCATTTGAGGTTAGTTTGATCTAGCAGGATACTTCTATATGTTTTTAGCCTCTACCATGAAGCGCATATTGCCCAAGTCACTGCTCGGCCGTTCTTTGCTGATCATAATTATACCATTGATCCTGCTACAAGTTGTCTCTGCAGTCATTTTTTATGAGACCCACTGGGCCAAAATTACTCGACGCCTGGCCATTGGCGTTGCAGGGGATGTTGCTGCCACCATTGAAATTATGCGACGTGACCCTTCTGTGGAAGGCCGAGAGTGGGCGTTTCGTCTGGCAGCTGGGACTTTAGGGTTTGCCCCACAGTTTTATGAGAATGCCATCTTGGAAAATCCGACGACTGAAATTAATGGAAAAGTCGAAGGCTTGATGGAGAGAGCTCTGTATCTCGCATTGAAGGCGCATGTAGGCAAACCTGTGAAAATTGACTCTGAAAGCCTTGATCGCCACGTGATTATTGAAGTCCAGTTGCCTGAGGGGGTTTTGGAATTAATTACCTCTCGAAAGCGATTGTTCAGCTCAACAACTTATGTTTTTGTCCTCTGGATGATTGGTACATCCATGATTTTATTTGGTGTTGCAACTATTTTTATGCGCAATCAGGTGAAGCCCATTCGCCGCTTGGCCATTGCTGCAGATAATTTTGGTAAAGGCCGAGAGGTTGGGTTTTTTAAACCAGAAGGCGCTATAGAAGTACGTCAAGCTTCCCAAGCTTTCATTGCTATGCAGGAGCGTATTGCCCGCCAGATCAATCAAAGAACAGATATGCTTGCTGGCGTGTCTCATGATTTGCGCACCCCTTTGACACGTATGAAGTTGCAAATAGCCTTGCTTGGTGATGCCAAGGGCGCAGATGATTTAAAAACTGATATTACGGAAATGGAGCACATGCTGGAAGAATATCTGGCATTTGCCCGTGGTGAAGGCACCGAAAAGCCTGTTGAGACTGACCTGAATGCGTTGCTACGGGATGTGGCAACACAGGCTAATCGTAAGGGGGCGTTGGTTGATCTTCACATCGAAGAAAATATCCATATTCCACTGCGACCGAATGCGTTTCGTCGGTCCATAACCAATTTGACCGAAAATGCACTGCGTTTTGGCGATCATGTTGCCATAAGAGCTGGCCGCCGTGGGGATTTGGTAGAAATTAATGTGGATGATGATGGCCCTGGTGTGCCTGAGGACAAACGAGAAGATGTCTTTAAGCCATTTGTTCGGCTGGAAGTATCACGCAATCGGGAAACAGGCGGTGTCGGGCTTGGGCTGAGTATCGTGCGCGACGTGGTGCGCGGTCACGGTGGTGAGGTGCAGTTGGAGCAATCCCCACTGGGTGGTTTACGTGCGACGGTTTTGATTCCAGCTTAGGTTAATTAGTTAAGTCTCCCACCATTGGGAACATTCTGGTCAGGTGTAATCACCACCACTTCGCCCTCATCATCAGGGAAGCCAAGCACCAGGCATTCACTCATAAACTTTCCAATTTGCTTAGGTGGAAAATTAACCACACCAGCAACCTGACGCCCAATGATCGTTTCCGGGCTGTAATGTTTTGTGATCTGGGCAGATGTTTTGCGTTCACCAATTTCCGGGCCAAAATCAATCCATAATTTTAAAGCCGGAACACGAGCTTCAGGATAGGGCTCACTGCGTATGACTGTCCCAACCCGAACATCAATTTTTAAAAAATCATCAAAAGTTATACTCAACAGCCTGCCTCCAAAATATAGCAAAAAAAATGGCACCGACCATTTAAGGTCAGTGCCAAGTTAAATGTCAATAAATTGACAGGGAGAGAAAACAGATAGAATTATTTGCTGGCAGCGGCAGTCATTGACTTGGCTTCAACAAAACCTTCTTTGATGCGAGTGTTAATAGGTGCTACAGCATCGGAATTAACTTTGGTAATCATGTCGCCCAGTTCGGACATGTCTTTGACAGCTTTGTCATAGGATTTACGAGCCATTTCGATGTTCTTTTCAACGGCTTCCTGAGGGGTCTTTGCTTTACCCATGGTTTCAAGAGCGGCTGTGGATTTTTCCATGGCTTCACGCATGATTTCGCTCTGGCGTTCAGCTACGCTACGAACACCGTCCAGAACTTTCTGGTTGGCTTCGTTGAGAGCTTCGGCGCTCTTGCGCTGGCTGTCGACAAGGGCTTCAACGTCGAATGCAGGCATGTTCATGTCTGTAATCATCTTGGTGAACTGGTCAGCTGCTTTGGACGGATCAAAATCGGTCCAGGCTTTGAACATATCAAAGTCAGCAAAAGGGTTGGTTTTCTTGGTCATCACATAATCTCCGATACAATTCAGGGTGCCAGTATGGCGTTGCCTGTTGTTAAAATACTTTTTGTGCACTGCACAACAACTGTAATATGGTGGAAGTTATGATGTTTGTCAACTATTATTGTGCAGTGCACAATAAAATTAAAATGGAAGCCTTTGGGCCAGCTTATCCGCTTTTCCAAGCCCTTTATCCAGGCTGGCCATTGTGGGGCCCAGATCTTCGCTATCATCTGACAGCCAAACACGAAGTGTGCTGGCAAAGACCAGAGCTAACCCGTTTGCTTTAATAAGGCCGAATGGGCCGCTGGATTGAATTCCGGCAGCTTCCAACATTAAGGTCGTGGATTGTAAAATGCGGGGTATTTGGCAAGCCACATGTAAAGGGCTACAGAGGGTATCTTTTACGATGGCCTTCACTGCCTGGCGATGTGGGGCCAGGTAATCAAAGCGCGTCATCAACAAAGCAAAGAGCTTGTCTTTTATGCTGTCATCTTCCTGGAAATTTGCACATTCGCCAAGAGTAGCTTGATCAGCCTTACCCATCACTGCATTAAGCAGAGCATCTTTGTTATAAAAAACACTCAAAGCTTCTGATAATGGAATTTCAGCATGGTTGGCAATATTGACCATGCTTATATGACGCCAGCGTTTATCCTTGGTGAGGTTGAATGCTGCGTCGATCAGTTTTTGCGAGATGTCAGGTTTCTTTGCCATGCTACAGTATAGCACGTATAGCCTTAACCCGCCAATTCACGAGATCGTGCAGTGGCCGCTGCAATAGCTTTGGTGACAAGTGGTTGCCAACCATCATCGGCCATCAAAACTCGTAAAGCCTCGGCTGTTGTGCCACCTGGGCTTGTCACGTTTTGGCGAAGGGTTGCAGCTTCCTCGCTGGCTTGATGCAATAGCTCGCCTGATCCGGCGACAGTTTCCCTTGCCAGTTTCATGGCCAGATCATTTGGCAATCCGGCATCAATTCCAGCCTGTGCCATACATTCTACCAGCAAGAAGACATAAGCCGGGCCACCACCGGAAAGGGCGGTAACAGCATCAATCATGTCTTCATCTTCAACCCACTCAACACTCCCCACCGCCTGAAGTAGGGTATCGCAGGTCTCGCGTTGTTGCTGACTGGTATGAGAATTGGAACATGCAACTGTAATGCCGCGTCGAACTGCAGCCGGTGTGTTGGGCATGGAACGGATGATGGCGGCGTCCTTGCCAAGATGGTTCTCAAAATAGGCTATGGTTTTTCCAGCAGCGATAGACAGAAAAACACAGTCAGAGCTTCTATACCGGGAATAGAGCGGGGCAACGTCATCCATCATTTGTGGTTTGACGGCCAGCATCACCACATTGGGGGCGAGGTCCTGAGGTAATTCCTGCGCAGATGAGCAGGTGTTAACGCTGTGATCAGCAGAAAGGGTGTTTCTTATTTCTTCATTTGGCTCAACGATTGTCACATCGCCAGCTTGAATACCGCGTTGCAACCAGCCTTCCAGCAGTGCACCGCCCATCTTGCCACAACCGGCAAGCAGCAACTTTGTTGTCATTCTAGCACTCGCCAACAGTTTCAATCATGGAAGCTTCCAGTGCTTCATGTGGCTTCTTCCCACCCCAAACCACATACTGGAATGCAGGATAGTAGCGTTCGCACTCTATCATTGCTGTGTCGATCAAATCTTCGATTTGTTCCAGAGATGGTCGTGATGCGCCACGCAAAGGTAACGCGTGGCGGAACATGGGCAATCCTTCTTCTGCCCATATGGAAAAATGTCCAAGCCAGAGCTGCTCGTTAACAATAGCAAGCAACTCGTAAATTGGTGTTTGTTTTTCTGTCGGGATTCGCATGTCAAAAGCGCACGTAAAGTGCATGGCATCGACCGAATCGTTCCAGGCAAAGTGCAAAGAGTAGTCGCACCAGCGCCCTGGCACTTGAACGGCCAGTTCCTCGTCATTGCGGCGATCAAAGGACCAATCGTTAAACTCCACGATTTGCTCAATGATATCAAGCGGATGGAATGTGTGGCTCTCGGTATTGGAGCTAATGTTAGTCATGCCCGTTCCCTTCTTGGTTAGGAACATCCCGAAACCGCATATCCGGATCGGAATGTATGACCGGATGGCAATAACAACATATAGTGCAAACACCAATATTTAGTTACCAAGCATCATCGCGACCACTAGGGATAGACTGCCACCAGACTCAAACGGGCGCAAGAGCCCTTATGGTTAACAAGGAATGAAAGTTGTGGATGAAAATACAAAACTCTAACTGAGAATGCAGTTTTTCATTTCGCACAGGTGGCTAATAAGCAAGGTTTTCTATTTAGATTTGTTGTTGAGTGCGGCTTCCAGCTCTTCAACACGCTTTTCCAGATTCTCTTGTTGCAGTCGTGCTTCTGCTGCCATGGCTTTGACAACTTCAAACTCTTCGCGGGCAACAAGATCGTTGCTAACCAGTAATTTATCTATTTGTTGGCGAATCAGTGTTTCAATTTCTGTTTTTACGCCACTGAGAGTCGACACAGCGCCATTGGCAACTTTGGCGAGATCGTCAAGTAATCGATTGGAAGTCTGCATAGCTTTAATATCCATTTTAAATAAAGCGGGTTCAGCATATCTTGCTCACGGCCCTTTGGAAGTTTATAGATAGTATACACAAAATAAACAAGAGAGCGAACACATGAATACGCCCAGCCAGTCTTCCGATCTTTCAAATAAGGGGCTTTACCTTGTAACGGGAGCCGCCGGCTTTATTGGGTCTAACATTGCTGCTGCTCTGGATGCACGTGGCGCGCGTGTGGCCATTTGTGATCGTCTTCGGGATGGCTTGAAATGGCGTAATATATCCAAAAGGGAACTGTCATCCATAATTCACCCCGATGATCTGGATGATTATCTGAAAGCCCATGAAGGAGCCATTGAAGCGGTTATCCATATGGGGGCTATCAGTTCCACAACCGAAACAAATGTGGATTTGATTGTTGAAACGAATTACCAGTTGACGCTGTCTTTATGGAACTGGTGCGCGCATCGTAGTGTACCTTTTATCTATGCTTCATCGGCCGCGACTTATGGCGATGGTGCACATGGCTTTGATGATGATCAATCACTGGAAGGCTTGGCGGGATTAAAGCCCCTCAATGCTTATGGCTGGAGCAAACATCTTTTTGATCGCCGTGTAGCCCGTACTGTTGCGCGTGGTGATCACACTCCGCCACAATGGGTTGGATTGAAGTTCTTTAATGTTTACGGCCCCAATGAATATCACAAGGGTTCTATGCAAAGCGTGGTGTCACAGCTCTATCCACGGGCTGTTGAAGGGGCAAAGGCCAAGTTGTTCAAATCTCATAATCCTGATTATGAAGATGGTGGTCAGTTACGTGACTTTATCTGGGTAGACGATTGTGTCGATATCATAATGTGGTGTCTTGATAATCGTTCTGTAAGCGGAATTTTTAATTGCGGAACAGGGCAAGCGCGAAGCTTCGCAGATTTAGCAAGGGCCGTTTATGCAGCACTTGATAAAGATATCGAGTTTGAGTTTTTGCCCACGCCGGAAAATATCCGCGACAAGTATCAGTATTTTACTCAGGCCAGTATGGATCGTTTTCGTCAGGTTGGTTATGACAAGCCAATGACCTCTCTTGAAGATGGCGTGCGGCAATATATCTGTGATTATCTCCACACAGATGACCCTTACCGATAAAGAACTGATACGAAATGTTCCTAGCACTTCCTTTTCCTGCCATTGATCCGGTTCTGATTGAATTTGGCCCCTTGGTTATTCGCTGGTATTCGCTGGCTTATATTTTTGGCTTGCTGCTGGGTTGGCGTTTGATGCGGTATTTATCACTCCGGGTTGAAAAAGTAGTCACGCTGGATGATACGGATGATTTTTTAATGTGGGCGACCTTCGGGGTTATTCTAGGA
>JABJOR010000590.1 GCA_018664265.1 Rhodospirillales bacterium | reverse complement strand
TATATATTTCACATAAATTATTGACTAATTAGATATTTATAACATATAATGTATGTAATGAATTGATATTAACTGTTTGACTTACTTTGACTGACAAGGAATCAACATGACCACGCAAATCGTCACAGCCAACCGCCTTATTGACGGACTTGTTGTATACTTCACATCTGATGACACATGGTCACAGTGGATTGCCGATGCACATATTTCCATAGAGGAAAGCAAAGCTCAGGCATCCCTGTCACTGGCACTGGCCAGTGTTGCCCATAGTGAAGTCGTTGATGCCTATTTGATTGATGTTGTTACAGAAGCCAGCACCATCAAACCCGTACGTTACCGCGAAACTATTCGTGCCAAAGGGCCAAGCGTCAGCACTAGCCTCCCCCACATTCCTGCAGGCCGTAGCAATGTTGACTCCAGTGCTTTCTTAAACGGCGTCTAAGGGCTAAAACCTATGTATCGTTACGATGAATTTGATCATGCATTCGTGCAACAAAGGGTCTCGCAATTTCGCGATCAGGTAAATCGCCGTCTTGTTGGTGAACTGTCTGAGGACGAGTTCAAACCCCTGCGCCTGATGAACGGGCTATATTTGCAATTACACGCTTACATGCTGCGTGTCGCCATTCCTTATGGTGTGGTGTCGTCAAAACAGATGAACAAGTTGGCCGATATCGCCGATACCTATGACAAAGGTTACGGGCATTTTACCACCCGCCAGAATATTCAATTCAACTGGCCTTCGCTTAAGGATATTCCTGATTTACTGGCAGAGCTGGCATGCGTTGAAATGCACGCAATCCAGACAAGCGGCAATTGTATTCGCAATGTCACGACGGACCCGTTTGCCGGTGTATCAGCCGATGAAGTTGAAGATGGACGGGTTTACAGTGAAATCTTGCGCCAGTGGTCTACGTTACATCCTGAATTCACGTTCCTGCCGCGAAAATTCAAGTTTGCCGTTGCTGGTGCCCATGAAGATCGCGCCGCTGTTAAATTCCATGACGTTGGCCTTTATCTTCGCAAAAACGATCAAGGTGAGATCGGCTTTGAAGTTCTGGTTGGCGGTGGGCAAGGCCGCACTCCTATGATCGCTAAAACCGTACGGGAATTCCTGCCTCGACAACACCTGTTGTCCTATATGGAATCCATTATGCGTGTATATAATCAGTTCGGAAGACGCGACAACAAATACAAAGCCCGTATAAAGATCCTGGTCCATGAGACAGGCATTGACGAGTTCCGCCGTCTGGTAGACGCCGAATGGGACAAAACCCGTGATCTGAACTACGACCTTCCCGAAGGTGAACTTGAACGCATCAACGCATACTTTAAACCACCAGCTTATGAGATATTTGACCATGGTGAGCAGCAACGGGATTTGGAGCTTCAAAAATTCCAGGCTCCGGAATTTGCCAACTGGGTCAGAGCCTCTGTCACTGGCCACAAGCAACCGGGTTATGGCGTTGTCAGTATATCTTTAAAGCCTGTTGGTGGTATTCCCGGCGATGCAACCTCGGAGCAAATGCGGGTTGTAGCCAGTCTGTCTGAAAAGTACAGCCTTGGCGAAATTCGCGTTACACATCGCCAGAACCTTGTTTTGCCGAATGTAAAATTAAACGATCTGCTGGCTATCTGGCAGGTTCTGAACGTCAATAAACTAGCCACACCCAACGTTGGGCTGACCGGCGACATGATCGCCTGCCCCGGGCTTGATTATTGCGCGCTGGCAAATGCCCGTGCAATTCCGGTCGCCCAACGTCTTTCTGAGCGCTTTGCGCAGTTAAAGCAGCAACACGATATTGGCCCCATGCACCTGAATATCTCTGGCTGCATCAATGCCTGCGGACATCATCACATTGGTGCCATCGGCATTTTGGGAGTAGACCGCAAAGGCGTGGAATATTACCAGATCACCCTGGGCGGCAGCGCCTTTGAAGATGCTGCTATCGGCCAGATTATAGGGCCGTCATTTTCCAGCGAAGATGTGGTTAACGCGGTTGAAAACATAATCAAAACATATTTGTCCGTGCGTAATGCAGACACAGAAAACTTCACCGAAACATTTCATCGTATCGGCCTTCAACCTTTCAAGGACAAACTTTATGGTAGTGATTAAAAATGGTGAGATCGTTTCCGATCCCATAAGCTATATCGCATTGGATGAATGGTTGGACTTATCTATAAACACGGGTGGTGTTTTGCTGAGTCCCGGTCAATCACTGGAGCCAATTGCAAAATATCTAGAACAGATCCCCGTCGTTGCCATAGAATTTCCGACCTTCAGTGACGGGCGCGGTTTTTCCACAGCGCGCCAGTTGCGTCAGGAATTTGGCTACAAAGGCGAAATTCGTGCCGTTGGACATCTGATCCGTGACCAATATCTGTTCTTGCATCGCTGCGGTTTTGATTCAATTGAAGTCAACGATGAGAACGCTATACAGGAATGGCAAACCGCCATGAACGAGATTTCAAGATCATATCAAACAGCTCTGGATGATCGTTTGGCCATCTCGACACTGCGTCAAAGACAACAGGCTGCTGAGTAACAGCTAACCAAAGATTATCTTGGGTAACCATGTTGCAATGGCAGGATATGTGGCGAGCAGGATCAGCCCCAAAATCTGTATCAACACAAAGGGCAGCACCCCGCGATAGATCGCCATGGTACTGACGCTGTCCGGTGCGACACCGCGTAAATAAAACAGCGCAAACCCGAAGGGTGGTGTCAAAAACGAGGTTTGCAAATTCATCGCCATCATAACGCCCAGCCAGACAGGGTTTATGTCCATCATCAGCAAGACAGGTGCCACAACGGGCACGACCACAAACGTGATTTCGATGAAATCCAGGAAAAATCCCAGCACAAACATGATCGCCATGACTACAAAGATTGCGCCGAACTTTCCACCCGGTAGATCTTTCAACAGACCATGAACCAGATCATCTCCACCCAACCCCCGAAATACTAACGAGAATATAGAAGCCCCGATCAGGATCACGAAGACCATGGCCGACACCCGCATGGTGCTGCGCATGACCTCTTGCATAACCCGAACCCCGGTCTCCGGGATCAGCGCCCTGTAGGTGCGTAAAAAGGCTGTCCACACGCCCCAGCCAAGCACCGCGCAACAAACCAGCGATACAAATATGGCGACACCATCGGTAAATGGAATTTCGTCGCGCCCCATACGTAAGTCCATGGTGTTGGCCAGGACAAGCATGACGATCAGGGCAAGACCAGCCAGATAGATCGGGCGACCGTGTTCCTCATCAACCCGCAAGCCCCCCAGCATCAACGCCCCCAATGCACCAACGGCGGCGGCTTCCGTGGGTGTTGCAACACCGGACAGGATGGAGCCTAAAACAGATATAATCAGCACAATCGGTGGAATCAGGGCATGTACAATCCGCTTAACCATATTGTGCTTGTCGATTTCTTCTGGGGGGATCGCAGGCGAGGACTCTGGCTTGAGCCAGGCCATGCCAAGTTGATAAATCATGTACATAGCGACAAGCATTAGGCCCGGAAACAGGGAGCCTGCAAACAAATCACCAACAGAGACAGGCTCCGGTGACCAGTTCCCGATAGCCCGCTGGGCCTCTACATAGGCATTGGATATCTGATCGCCCAACAGCACCAGAACGATGGATGGCGGTATGATTTGCCCCAGTGTCCCGGCTGCACAGATTGATCCCGTGGCAAGAGACGGCGAATAACCACGTCGCAGCATTGTCGGCAGGCTTAACAACCCCATAGTCACAACGGTCGCCCCCACAATCCCGGTGGACGCCGCCAGCAACATGCCGACAATCGTCACGGATAAGCCAAGCCCGCCCCGCATGGAGCCAAACATCATCCCCATAGTTTCCAAAAGTTCCTCGGCAACCTTGGAACGTTCCAGCATGACTCCCATAAAGACAAACAGCGGCACGGCAATCAGCACCTCATTGGTCATGCTGGTGCCAAAAATGCGCGAAGGCAGAGCGCCAAATATGGACATATCGAACACGCCCAACACACTGCCGATAACAGCAAAGATCAGCCCCGTCCCGGCAAGGCTGAATGCCACGGGGTAGCCGAACAGAAGCAACCCGCAAAGCACGGCAAACATCATGACATCGAGTATTTCTTTGGTGGCGAATTCCATGTCTTAGGCTTCCCTGCCCCGTAAAAACATAACAGAGCGAAGCATCATGGAAATCCCTTGCAAAGCCATAAGAACCGCAAACACCAGAATAAGAGTTTTGAGCAAAAACACAGCCTGAATGCCGCTGGTTTCCCGTGATCCTTCAAACACGCTCCAGGATTGGGAAACATAGGGCCAGGCAAACCAGAAAATCACACAACACACCGGCAGCAAGAACACCAGTGAGCCAAACAAATCCACAAGTGCTTTGGTCTGGGGTGTCGCCTCACGATAAAAGATATCAACCCGGACATGTCCGTCCTGACATAATGTGTGGGCGGCCCCCATCATAAACAGGGTTGCGTGAAGGTAGACCACCCCTTCCTGCATCATGATCAGGCCAATACCAAACACGTAGCGCAAAACAACCACAACGAATTGCACCACAACCAAAGCAATGGCACACCACGCGGCTGCATGGCCTATTGAATTATTGAATGTATCAATTTTGCGTACAAGGTTTTGCACTGAGGGAACTCTCAAAAATAAAGGGGGGCCGAAGCCCCCCAAATAGCATCAATATTCAAATGGCAAGTTACGCGCATTTGCATAAGCTGTTTCAGATACAGCGGTATAACGAAGCACTTTGCGACGGAATTCACGGAAGTTCTTCCAAATCTTCGCCGTAATGTCATCGGAAGCACCGATTTCAGACATGACAGATGCCGACGCTTCGCCAATTCTTTGCATGATGGAATCATTAACCTGACGATATTGAACGTTATGCTCATTGATCAGCGTTTCCAGTGCATCACCATTTTTAGCCGTAAATTCAGCAAACATCACATTGTTTTGTGCGCTACAGGCCGCCTGAACAGCCGCCTTGTGTGAACTGCTCAGGCTTTCCCATACCTGCAAGTTCATACCGCACGACAATGTTGATCCTGGCTCATGG
>JABJOR010000589.1 GCA_018664265.1 Rhodospirillales bacterium | reverse complement strand
CATTTCAGCATATCCAGATCATAACGCGTGGTGCGACGTGTACCGTCTGCACGCTCGGCTGATTCAATTGTGATAGCCTGGGCCGGGCAAATTGCTTCACACAGTTTACAGGCGATGCAGCGTTCTTCTCCGTCGGGGTAGCGACGCAGTGCATGTTCGCCACGAAAACGTGGGCTTAAATAGCCTTTTTCGTACGGGTAGTTCAGGGTAACTTTCTTGCGGAACATATAGCGCAAGGTCAAAGCCATACCACCGAAAAGTTCGGAGAGGAAGACTGAGCGTATACCGCGTGAAATGAAGCTCATAATACTATTCCTTACCCTGCCATACCGGGCGCTAGATCAAATCCCACAAGAACACCTGCAACCACAACAACAGCAGCAAGCGTAATTGGCAGGAAGACTTTCCAGCCTAGACGCATTAACTGGTCATAACGGTAGCGTGGGAATGACGCGCGAATCCAGATGAAGATAAACAGGCAAAATGCAATCTTGAAAATCAGCCAGAATGGCCCGGGTACCCAATTAAACGGTGCGATATCAAACGGTGGTAACCAGCCCCCAAGGAACAGGATAGATGTCATAGCGGACATCATGATCATGTTTGCGTACTCGCCCAGGAAGAACAGGGCAAAAGCCATTGCTGAATATTCAACGTTAAAGCCGGAAACCAGTTCAGATTCTGCTTCTGGCAGATCGAACGGGTGACGGTTGGTTTCAGCAACTGTCGAAATAAAGAAGATAACAGCCATCGGCAGCAACGGGAACATGAACCAATTGAACATGCCGTAATCGCCTTGCTGAGCCATAACGATATCCGTCAGGTTCAGCGAGCCAACACACATCAACACTGTGATGATAGCAAAGCCCATTGCCAGCTCATACGACACCATCTGCGCTGATGATCTCAGTGACCCAAGAATGCGTACATGGAGTTAGAAGCCCAACCAGCCATTAATACGCCGTAAACACCAAGTGAAGAAACGGCGAAGATAAACAGGATACCAACATTAATGTCAGCCAGGACCATGCCAACATCAAATGGGATCACGGACCATGCAATCAGGGCTAAAATCAGGGTCAACATCGGTGCCAGGATAAATACGGCCCGGTTTGCGCCTGTTGGAATAATGGTTTCTTTCAAAAACAGCTTCAAGCCGTCAGCAAGAGGCTGTAACAGTCCAAATGGTCCGACGACGTTCGGCCCTCTGCGCAACTGCATGGAACCAATTACTTTACGTTCGGCAAGGGTCAGATAAGCGACTGCACCCATAACCGGGCCTACAATCACGACAATCTTGATAACAATCCAGGCCAGAGGCCAGATAACGCTATCCCAAAGCTCCATAATCATTTCAGCCATTGGTTCCGGTCTTCCCCTGTGTCTGAGTGATAAAGGCTTCCGTGCATTCAGCCATGGTGTCGGATGCGCGGCTGATTGGATCACTCATATAGAAATTATCGATGCTGGAACTGAACACCAGGTCACCCAAATCACCTTTTTCACCGAATTCAACCCAGCTTGCTGGTGTGACAGTGTCGTAGGCAGCAAAAACAGAATTGATTTCAACCATGCGAGCCTTTAGCTGGGCTGCATTGTCGTATCCCAAAGTCTTGCCCAACACATCAGAAAGAGCACGAATGATGGTCCAGTCTTCACGGGCTTCACCCGGTGCGAATACTGCACGAGCCGACAACTGAACACGGCCTTCCATATTCACGTAAGTTGCTGTTTTTTCGGTATAAGCAGTACCGGGCAAAATGACATCAGCCACATGAGCACCGCAATCACCATGATGACCTTGATAGATCACAAAGGCTTTATTCAGGCCCTTGCAGTTGTATTCATCGAATTCATCTGCAGCCAGCAAGAATACTGTATCAATGGAACCATCATCTGCACCTTCCAGAATGGCTGCTTGCCCCAGACCGTTTGAGCCGGGCACAAAACCAATATCGAGGCCACCAACACGGGCTGCGGCTGTGTGAAGGACGTTAAAACCGTTCCACTCATCAACGACCATGCCATATTTATCAGCAATTTCACGGGCCATTGCGAGGATTGCAGCGCCATCGCTGCGATCAAGAGCGCCAGAGCCAAGAACCAGCATAGGTTTTTCGGCGTTTTCAAGAACCTTGGCAAAATCACCGTTGCCAGCAGCCAGATCTTTCAGTGTATCCGGGCCAGCACCAAGATTTGTGTGTTTGGATGTTAGATTTACATCGGGGCCGATTGCACCAACAGTAAATCCGCCCTGCAGGTACCGTTTGCGGATGCGTGCGTTTAATACCGGGGCTTCAATGCGGGGATTGGTACCGATTAACAAACAGGCGTCTGCCTGTTCAATACCGGCAATTGTCGTATTGAAAATGTAAGAAGCACGATTGGAGGCATCCAGTGCCATGCCATCGCCGCGGCAATCCAGATTTTGTGATCCAAGAGCGGCCATCAGGTCTTTAAGCGCTGTCATGGATTCTACATCAGCTTGATCACCAGCAAGGGCTGCGATTTTCGAGCCATCTTTGCCACTTACCTGAGCCGCAATAGCGTCAAAGGCTTCATTCCAGGTGGCTTCCTGTAGTTTGCCATCTTTCTTTACATAGGGACGATCAAGACGGCGTTTTTTCAGGCCATCACAGGCGAAACGTCCTTTATCGGATAACCATTCTTCATTCACGTCTTCATTCAGACGTGGCTGGATACGCAGAACTTCCGCTCCGCGACTGTCAATGCGAATTGCAGTACCAACAGCATCCATAACATCAACAGATTCTGTCTTGCGCATTTCCCATGAGCGGGCTGTGTTGGAATATGGGGCAGAATTCAAAGCTCCAACCGGGCAAACATCTACGAGGTTGCCGGATAGCTCTGATGCCAAGGCTTTTTCTACGTACATGCCGACTTCAAGGTGCTCTCCACGACCGATGGTGCCAATTTCAGGAACCCCGGCAATTTCACGGGCAAAGCGGATGCAACGTGTACATTGAATACAACGGGTCATGCTGGTTTTGATCAACGGCCCCATGTATTTGTCATCTACGACACGTTTTTCTTCTGTGTAGCGGGATTTGTCATGGCCATAGCCGATGGACTGATCTTGCAGATCACATTCGCCACCCTGATCGCAAATTGGGCAATCAAGCGGATGGTTGATTAGAAGGAATTCCATAACGTTCTTGCGCATTTTGCGAACTTCGGGAGTGTTGGTTCGAATAACCATTCCCTCGCCCACTGGCATTGCGCATGATGCGATTGGTTTTGGAGCACGTTCCATTTCAACGAGGCACATACGGCAGTTACCGGAAATGGACAAACGCTCATGATAACAAAAGCGCGGAATTTCTATGCCAATAGATTCACAGGCCTGAAGAACGCTCAGTCCTGCTTCGACTTCTACTTCCTGTTCATCAATCGTCAGCTTGGTCATTTTGT
>JABJOR010000588.1 GCA_018664265.1 Rhodospirillales bacterium | reverse complement strand
TATTATGCTGCGCGGCATTCTGGATTGCCGCTCAATTGAAGAAGCTCAAACCCTGATCGCAAACAACGATACAGGGAAATCCAGCAACGTCCTTGTCGCCGATGGTCTTGGCAATTGTTTCGATACAGAATTCGCAGGCGCCGAGAGCTTTACCATGGCACCTGTTGACGGGGTTTTCATTCACACCAATCACTATCTGGGAAAACCCATCAATTCACCGGATGATCCGTTATTCAACAGCTCCTACGCACGCTTTGGCAAAGCTGAGGATAGTGCGAATGGGGGTTCTGATAAATCACTTGAATCCATGCTGGCTATTTTATCGGATCGCACGAATTCTGAGTATCCTATTTTCCGACCCTATATTCCCGATATATCGGTCAAGGAACTGGGAACTGTTTTCACCATCGCCATGGATTTAAGCAACCGGGAAATGCATGTCCGCAAGGGGGCTGAATCAAATGCGCCCTTCAAAGTCTATACAGTAAATTAAACCATGGCAGATTTATTTTCCCTTGCAGGCCGCACCGCATTAGTTACCGGTGGGGCGCGTGGATTGGGTTTTGAGATTTCAAAAGCTCTCGCGGATGCCGGGGCGCATATTTTTATCAACGGGCGCGACAAAAACAGTTTGGATACAGGTATTCAAAACGCGACCGCCCTGCCCTTTGATATCACCGATCAGTCAGCCGCCAATTCTGCCATGGATCAGATTATATCCGAGCATGGAAAACTGGATATCCTGATCAACAATGTGGGCAATCGAGACCGCAAATATCTTGCAGATTTTGATGCAAATGATGTGCGCCAAATCCTGGAGAGCAATTTGATTGCGCCGTTTATGCTGTGCCAGTCAGCGGCAACCCACATGCGCAAAAGCCGTTCAGGCCGGATTATTAATATCACATCCATAGCCGGCCCCATAGCGCGCGCCGGAGATGCCAGCTACACTGCCACCAAGGGTGGGTTGACGGCTTTGACCAGAGCACTGGCGGCTGAGTTGGGACCAGACAATATAACCGTCAACGCCATAGCGCCGGGCTACTTTGCTACCGAAACCAATCAGGCGATGGTTGATGATTCCGACACCGCAGAGTGGCTCAAAAAACGAACGTCTCTGGGGCGCTGGGGAGAGCCTTGCGAGATTGCCGGAGCTGCTGTTTTTCTGGCCTCAGACGCCGCATCTTATATCACCGGACAGACCATCACGGTGGATGGCGGCTACAGCAGCCATTTCTAGATCAGTCGTTATCGATCTTCATAACCTCAATAATAACCGGACGGGCCGTTACCAAATCCGAGCAGCGTTTTACCGACGGGTTTCGAGCAAAGAATTCCTCTGAATTCCCGGGATACCAATCCGCCAGCATGGTCATGTAAATATCTACCAGACTATAACGCTCGCCCAGATGGTATGGGCCATTCGCAGCCAAGTGATCTTCCACAACTTTCCAGCGCTCATCGAGATTTTGCACAGCGCGATCTTTAATACGCGCAGCGTCAGCCTCGTCTGTGGAATAGCGATGTGCGTAGTAATACGCCTTGCAGGAATCCTGAACCGTATTGGTCAAGTAAAACAGCGAACGCAAAAACAAGGCACGATCAGAATCACCCGCTGCCGGTGCCATTTCACGCAATTCATGATGATCAGCGAGATACAGCATGATCGCTGCGGCCTCATACATGATAGAGCCATCGGGCAATTTCAACGCTGGAACATATCCTGCCGGATTGATCGCAAGGTATTTTGCCGTATGGCTTTCACCGGAATCGATATCCACATTGACAAGGGTATAATCCAGGCTGCTTTCCGCCAAAAGTGCATGAGGGGCAAACGATGCTTTACCGGGATTCCAGTACAGAGTGTATGTCATTTTTCATTCCTTTTACGGTTTGGCAAATATGCCTTTTGTTAGGAATTGTTTCACGTGAAACATTTTTAGAAAGATTTTAAACTAAGCATTTTCCATACTGGCCGTAGCCGCAATCCACATTTCCTCGGCCTCAAGCAATTTTTGCTTCAGGGTTTTGAGTTGCGATTGCAAGTCAATCACATCTTTCTCTCGCCCACCATCATAGAGTTTCGGGTCCGCAAGGGAAGCTTCTACCTTTTTCATATCGGCAGAAAGTTTTTCCATCTTCTTTTCCGCATCCTTGACGGCGCGTTGCATATTGCTGGCCTCGGCGCGCATGGCGGCTTTCAGGCGGCGTTGTTCTTTCTTGTTTACTGGCCCGCCTTCGCTGGAAACCATTTTCTTCTCCGGTCCCTGACGCTCGGCACGTTTGCGCTCCAGCAGCAGTTTCTTGTATTCCTCAAGATCACCGTCGTAGACTTCAACAGTCCCGTTATCGACCAGCCACAGGCGATCGCAAGTGGTTTCCAGCAAGTGAACATCGTGACTGACCAGCACCACAGCGCCTTCATAGGCGTTAATGGAGTGCACAAGGGCTTCGCGGCTGTCTACGTCCAGATGGTTGGTAGGCTCATCCAGCAACAACAGGTGCGGGGATTCACGGCTCATGATCGACAAGACCAGACGGGCTTTCTCGCCACCGGAAAGCGAACTTGCTTTTGTATCGGCTTTCTTGCCCTGAAAGCCAAAGCGCCCCAAATGTGCCCGAATGCGGGTCTCAGGCTCCAGAGGCATCAGTTTCAACATGTGCTCGAACGCCGTTTCATTCAAGGATAGC
>JABJOR010000587.1 GCA_018664265.1 Rhodospirillales bacterium | reverse complement strand
TGGTACAGTCTGCGAACCAACAGATGTAGCCGTAAACAAGCGCCATCTGGAGATGGTTTATTCGCATATGCGTTATTCCGACAAACCCTATATGGGCTCGGTTACGGCTTCCGAGCGTGCTCAGGATACGGTGGATATGGGAAAAATCCTGTTTGGTGAAGACTTTATTGACCAAAATGCTGTGTCAATCAGCCTGATTAATGCCAACTCACCCATGACATTTGATGACACAATGCTGGGGGCTATGAAGGTTTATGCGCGTAATAACCAAGCCTGTATTGTCTCTCCTTTTATTATATCTGGTGCCATGGGCCCCGTTTCCCCGGCAGGCACTCTGGCTCAGGCCTTTGCTGAAGGTATGGCCGGAACAGCGCTAACCCAGTTGTTACGTCCTGGGGCTCCTGTCGTATTGGGGCTGTTTTCCAGCTCGATGTCCATGAAATCGGGCGCTCCGACCTTTGGCACACCTGAGCCCACGGTCGTTATCTCAGCCGCTGCACAACTTGCCCGCAGACTTGGTTTGCCGTTTCGTTCTGGTGGCTCGCTCTGCACCTCTAAAATTCCGGATGCACAAGCCGCCTACGAGACGTCTCAATCTTTGTGGCCTGCCCTGATGAGCGGGGTAAACTTTGTTCTCCACGCTGCTGGCTGGCTCGAAGGTGGTCTTGCAGCATGCTATGAAAAGTTTGTTATGGACGCTGATCAGCTCGGTATGTTGCAAAAACTTTCTCAAGGTCTCGACGTATCTGAAGAAGCACAGGCTATGGACGCCATAGAAGAAGTCGGGCCGGGCAATCACTATCTTGGAAGCGCACATACTCAGCGAAATTTTGAAACGGCATTCTATTCATCCAATGTTGCAGATTACAATTCTTTTGAACAATGGGAGCAAGAAGGCTCGCTTGACGCTACAACCCGTGCCAATAGAACCTATAAGGATATGCTGAATACTTATGAGGCCCCGGCAATTGACTCCGGTGTAGACGAAGCATTGCGTGAATTTGTCGATAAACGCAAAAACAGCATGCCGGATGCCAGTTATTAATAATCAGGCCACCAGATGAGTTAAAAGCATATTGACTTTATACGAATATGCTTGATGGTTCCCTGTCTATATCGTGAGCAGGAGAGGTATCATGAAAAAACGTGAAGGCGAGCCGTGGATGTCTGCCGAGGATTACGGGCGATCCTTAAAGGGGTTCGGTGTTAATATCCTTGTGCGTGATATGGCGCGCGCACTTGAGTTTCAAACGCTCGTTCTGAAAAACGAAATTGTTTACAGCGATCCAGATTTTGCTGTGCTGCGCGGCTATGGCACTGAGTTCATGTTTCATGCAGATCATACTTATAAAGGCAATCCGCTACATGGTAGCCTGCTTGCAGATGTTGTTCGGGGAATAGGGATAGAGCTACGTCTACACGGGTGTGATCCCGATGCGGCTGTTAAACGCGCGAAGGATCTTGATTTTCTGGTGTTGGATAGTGCTATGGACAAGCCTCATGGTTTGCGAGAAGCCTATATCATTGATGATGACGGCTATGTTTGGGTGCCGGATATACCGACGGAAACTCCGACCTCATAAATTTCCTTTATTTGAATGGTTTATCTCTGGCTTGCACAGTCGTATTATTAATCTATCAACTGTTGCACATCTCAAGTGGAAGGAATAAGCCATGACAATAACAGGTCTTCCTATTACCGGACTTTACGCCGGAATTCTTGGTCTCTTTGTAATCCCGCTCAGCATTCACGTCATCCTCAATCGATACCGTGCAAAAATCGGAATATTTGATGGTGGAGATGAACAATTGGGTAAAGCGATGCGTATCCATGGGAACTTTACGGAGCATGTACCGCTGGCATTGATCCTGATGATCCTCGCCGAAGTTAACGGCAGTGGTCCCGAAATGATGCATACGCTGGGCTTGATCCTGCTTGGCTCTCGCCTGTTCCATGTTTACGGCCTGTCCATGTCTGCCGGCCCTTCTGTTGGTCGGTTTGTTGGTGTGATGGGAACCTGGGCTGTTATTGCCGGAAGCGGCGGGTATTGCGTTGCCCGATTTATCGGATTTTGACAAAAAGCATATTTCGGGGGGAAACCGTTAAAGGCGTGGTCGAGCTGGTTCGCTTGTCTGGCCCGGTTATACTGGCACGTGCCGGAATGGTTTTGATGATGTTGGCCGATACCTTAATGGTCGGCCAACACGACAGTGACCAGCTGTCCTATCTGGCAATCAGTCTTATCATTATCCAACCACTCTACGTCTGTGGCCTCGGGTTGATTATGGGTACGCAAGTGATGGCCTCCATAGCGCACGGGGGTGGACGCTTGGCCGATTGTGGCCTTGCCTGGCGTCGTGGCGTTCCTTACGCATTTTGTCTTGGT
>JABJOR010000059.1 GCA_018664265.1 Rhodospirillales bacterium | reverse complement strand
CGTACTCATCGACCATCGCTACCACTTTACTCATGTCTACGTTGTCACCACTTTTAAGCTGTATCCAGATTGTCGATTTTGTGTAATCGGGCGTAACCAGATGCCACAAATCATAAGGACGGTGGCTGTTTTGGTAACTTAACAATGTTTGGGCCACAGCCGAAACCGTATCTGGAATCCTGAATTGTTCAGGCTCTCCCAACAGCATTTCACGGTGTACAGTCTTGACGACATCAGCGATTGAGTTGGACTTGCCAACCATGCCACTTTCAAGCAAAGCGGCTTGCAGGTTTTCTATATAGCGCAAGACTTCTGGTTGCTTGAAGACTTCAGTGCGGCGACTCTCTGCATCAACAAATAAGGCCATTTCGTCCCATACATCGAACATTTCGTCGGAAGACTCATCAAGTTTGGCCTCTACAAACTGCTGAATAGCGATAAAGAAATCACTACGGGATTTTGTATCCACGGAATTGGCAAAGGTTTTGATATCCCCAATTACGCTGCTGTCAATCTGTGCCAATTGATGGGTAAATTCTTGCTGGAAATTCTCACCACTATCACCCGATGGTAAAAGCGCCAGGTAGGACATGTATGTACCAGCAAAGTGCTCATTCAGAACCCGGTCCGCAATGCGAATATCATGATCACTTTCAAACCATTTTATGGGATTGTCATTGATCACAATTTTGGAAATGCCAAAGCTGGTGAGAGCAACGACCGCCATTACACCGATAAGAATGATGCGCGGGCGGGAATGGCTGAAACGACCAAGGGTAAGCAAGCTGCGGCTTAACGAATCGTTGCTTTCACCATGCGCCAAGCCAAAACCTTTCAACTTGGCTTCGGGAATAAACAGGATAAATGCCGGAACGAACGTGATTGTCCAGAACCATGCCAGCATCACGCCGAAACCGACAAAAAACCCGAAAGTTTGAACTGGTGGAATTGGGGTTAAAGCAAGCGAGGCAAAGCCCACCGTTGTGGTCAGGGACGTATACAGCATGGGCTTATACAGCTCGTTCATAACGGCGATGATTGTTGCGCGGCGATCTCCGGTTTTCTGATAGCGATCGAAAAATTCCGACAGGATATGGACGGCGTCCAGTACCGCTATGGGCATGATGAAAATAGGAATCATCGAGCTCATGATGTGAACTGTATTGCCTGTGGCGACCAGCAAGCCCATGACGCTCATACTTGAGGCCATGGCCACCAACATAGGCGATATAACAAGACGGACATTCTTGAAGAACCACCACATCAGCAAAAATATAACGCCCATAGCAGCGGGAGCCGAGATTGCCATCTGGATAAACATTTCCACGCCGAAGGTGTCTTCCGCCACGGGCAAGCCCGTAATGTGGAACTCATCACCGCTATCACTCCAGGTTGCAGTTTTATCCAAAATCGCTTCTCGGACCTGATAGCTCAGATGCTTGTCTGTTAGCGGCAGATACAAACTGATTGCTGTGCCGCCTTCATTGACCAATGTTCCATTCAGTGTTGGTATATTCAAAGCATGATCGCGCACGGCGAGGGCCTGCTCCTTTGTCTCAGGCGGGGAGGGCATCAACCACTCGAAACTGACCGAGCCAAGGCCGCTTTGGAGTATGTTATCCACCATGGACGGGGCCATCATATCAACGGAAATAACACCGACTGTTTTGTCTGCATCTTCCGGGTCAGGCCATTGCAACTTTGATGCAAAATCTGTCAGCTCATGAATACGCCCAAGGCTTGCCGGGTTAAACACACCATCTGGGTGCTCATTATTGACGATCCCGACAACAACCATATCGCTCAATCCGAACTCGGCTTTCATCTGGTTGTGAAACACCCGCACAGGCTCATCACTGGAGAGCATATTTTCCGGGTCCGTATCAATGCGCAAGGAATTCAGGGCAGGGAACGTGCCTGGCCAGATTGTTGGCAGCGCTGCAAAGCTCAACAGGATGATTGTTGAAACTGCCATAAGCCAACTCACCATTTTCGGGTGGGTGAGGGCGAGCCTGATAATTGTGTTCTTCGATTCGGACATTTTTTGATACCTGTCAGTCTTCTTTACAGAACATGTTGTAAAGGACATCCATAAGAGGGACGATCTTTTGTTCATTAAGGCTGTAATAAATCGTGGTTGCTTCGCGGCGGGTTTCGACGAGGTTTTCCTGTTTCAACCATGACAAGTGCTGAGATAGATTGGCCTGGGAAATACCAATCGCCAGACTCAAGTTTCCAGAAGATTCTTCACCTTCCAGCAAACGACACATCACCCGCAGCCGATTTGCATTGGCCATGGATTTCAAAAATCGTGCGGCCTGTTCGGCCTTGGCTTCCATTTGGTCGATTTCCATTTTTATATTACCATTGGTTTTATGGTTGACATATTTTATATAGTTGCTATTTAAGTTAAATATTAAATAACAACTCAAAAGAATAAAGTCAAGAACGTTTACATATCCAACGGCTGAAAAAGGAAATTAGATAATGGCGATTGATAGATTGATACTGGTTATAGCAGGCAGCTTTATACTGATCAGTGTGGCATTGTCACACTTCCATGATCCGAGATGGTTGTATTTCACACTCTTCGTCGGGGCGAATATGCTTCAGGCGGGCTTTACCAAATGGTGTATGATGTCAATTATTTTGAAAAAACTCGGTGCCAAGCCGGGGCAGGCATTCAGCTAATCAGGCAAATCCGGAGTCCGCTGCAATTAACAGGCGGACTCCTATTGGTATTAACTGATTAAAAACATACCTTCGACTTCAACCGATACGTTGAGTGGCAGGCTAGGGGCACCAACGGCAGCCCGTGCATGCTTTCCCGCATCGCCGAAAACTTCTGCCATCAGATCAGAGGCACCATTGATGACCTTTGGATGATCGGAAAAGTCTGCCGTGCAGGCGACAAAACCACCAAGGCGCATGACGCGCTGTACACGGTCCAGATCACCGTCACAGGCAACCTTGAGCTGGGCCAGAAGATTTACGGCGCACAACCGGGCGGCTTGATAACCATCCTCAAGAGAAACCTCTGCACCCAGCTTGCCGGGATAGCGAATCTCGCCATTTTCCATGGTGATCTGGCCGGAAATAATAACCAGATTTCCAGCTTCGACATAAGGCACATAACTCGCAACAGGTGCTGCGGGTGCGGGTAGGGTAATCCCAAGTTCAGCAAGACGTGCATCAATTTTTCCAGACATGCTTTGATCTTTCATAATGGTAAAGGTTCGTTGGTTAATCCGTTATACAGGATTATTCGTCGTGGAAAAACTCTTGAAATAAATACTTGGTTTCACAATCACACCATACCCGTTAAGCTGCAACAAACAGGGATTTACCTTCAATAAATGGACCAAATCAATGAACGAGACTAATCTGAACAACTGGGACCGACGCTTCCTTAATCTGGCAAAATTTATTGCCAGTTGGTCAAAAGACCCAAGCACGCAAGTTGGTTCTGTTATCGTTGATCCAAAGAAGCGGATCATTGCCACCGGGTTTAATGGACTACCTGCTGGCGTTGAAGATTCGATCCACCGTCTGCACACCCGTGAGGTCAAATACGATATGGTTGTTCATGCAGAGCGCAATGCCATTATTGATGCCAAGCGCGATCTGAGCGGTATGACAATCTATGTCTGGCCTATCATGCCGTGCAGTGTCTGTGCATCCATGATCATACAAGCAGGGATCAAACGGGTTATTGCACCAAGCACAGATGATCAGCGCCTGATCGAATCCTGCAAATTTCACCTAAGCGAGGAAATGTATAAGGAAACCGATGTTACCCTGATACAGGTAGACCCGTCTTTTCTGGATGAAGTGCCCAAAGAATCTGACTAACGTCAGAATTAAACCATCAAAACATCACCCTCTTTAGGGCAATGACAGATTGTATCAGAATCAAGCTCTTTCAGAAGGTCCTGTGCCGTTACCAGTTTCACATCAATATCGCCATCGGTCTGGTTTGGCTCATGATGGAATAAATACAGGTTTTTGACCTCGCCTTTATGGGCGATATCCACGACACGGCTAATGCAGGAATGCCCCCAGCCTATCTTGGCTTTGTATTCTTCATCGGTGAAGCTGCTATCGATAATCAGAACATCACTACCCCGAATGAAATCGGCAAGATTGTTCTCATATTGGGGGTTATAATACAGGTTATCTTCGAAATATAGTTCATTATCGGTGATATAGCAGAGCGAGCGCCCCTTATAATTCACCCGATACCCCAGACAAACACCGGGGTGGCTGAGCAACATGGTCTTGATCTCTATATTGCCCACATTCAGGGTTTCTTCGTAGAGATCGTGGAAGTAAATCCGAGCCGCAAATTCATTTAACGTAATCGGGAAATACACACCATCCATTTGAGCCGATACGATCTCGCGCATGGTTAACTCACCATGTTTCGCGCCGAGCACCTCAAATTCGTTACCCTGCATATAAAGCGGGGCAAAGAATGGGAGCGCATTGATATGATCCCAATGAGGATGAGAAATGAAAATCTTGCCTTCAATCTTTTGACGTTTTTGCGACAGCAGATAATCCGATAACCGCTTGATCCCGGTTCCAGCATCAAAAACGAACAACTGATCATTGGGAAATTCGATAGAAACACAGGAAGTGTTACCACCATACTTTAACGATTGTTCCCCTGGCACAGGTAAAGTTCCCCGACATCCCCAGAACCCGACACTCATATGGTCACCAAGTATACGTTCCAGGCGCTCAGTGAATGTTGAAGGATTAATAGGCTTGTTTAAGAAACCATCTGCCCCCTGACGCAATACCTGTTTGCGGTCAAAGTCATAGGCTTTGGCAGAAACAACAATGAAGCTTGTATTCGCCAAACGATCATCGAGTTTCAATTCATGAAGCACGGTAAAGCCATCAACCTCCGGCATCATCAAATCAAGCAAGACACAGTCAGGTTTGATTGCCGGGATTTTTTCAATGGCTTCACTGCCAGAATCAATGTGTTGCGCAGTATGCCCCGCCTTGGTCAGCAATTTCATCATCAAACTGGCCATAGCGTGATCATCTTCTACGATCACAAAGTTATAAGAAACTGATTCCGTATCACTCATTTAATTTGTTATTCCCCGAATTAGATGCATGGCTTTCATCATTGTATATGTATAAACCCTCATAGGCCATATTCTAGTAGCATTAAGTGGTACTTATCGTAAGCGTCCGGTGAATCACACGATTAATAATTTCAGTTCAAAACACCTGCATGTTTCTGCGTTTTCATCACTCATGACGTTGCCCAATTCCACGGCAAGAGCTCATCGATCCTGTTGATCTTATGGTCGGCGATGCGAT
>JABJOR010000586.1 GCA_018664265.1 Rhodospirillales bacterium | reverse complement strand
TTTCGTCATGTCCTGGTTCCGTGTGGCCGCCGCCGCTAAATCCAACGACCTGCATGCCTGCTGCCACACCAGCCTGAACACCGACCGGGCTGTCTTCGATAACAAAGGTATTTTCAGGAGCCACGCCCATGGTCTTTGCCGCATGTAGAAATAGATCTGGCGCGGGTTTGCCGTTGCTGACGTGCTGGGCTGAAAAAATATGGGGTCCGAAATAACTGGCAAGATTGGTTAAGCTGAGCGATTGATTGATTTTAACGGGCAAGCCGGATGACGCCACACACACGGGCAGCATGATTTTATCAAGCGCTGCATGTATGCCAGGAATGGGATCAAGATCACGCGACAGGGCCTCAAGATTTTGTTCGCGAATATCATCAATAAAAGTATCGGGTACTGTCCAGCCTTCGGTTTCCAGAATAGATTTGCACGAAGAGAGAGATCGCCCGACAAATTTTCGTGTCACGTCTTCAGGCGATATGGGGATGTCACAGCTTATCAGGTACTCGCTGAAAACTTTATTGGCGACAGGCTCGCTATCAACCAAAACCCCGTCGCAATCAAAAATAACTAACTTGATAGCAGGCTTCATTTAAGATCGTTTTCGCAGATGCTCTCTAATAGCCTTTTGGACGCCCTTTCAATGAGATTAAGCACTCGCTCAAAGCCCTGACCGGTACCGTAATAGGGGTCGGGGACTTCCCGAGTTCCCATGTATTCTGTCATCTCAAGGAACAGATGAATGCGTTCTTCATACTGGAACGGGCAAACGGCTTGTAGAGCCTGAACATTATCTTCGTCCATTGCAATGACGTAATCGAATTTTTCAAAATCAGTATTGCGAATTTGTCTGGCACGCAAATTCGAAATGTCAATTTCACGTGCGGCGCAGGCCTCAATGGATCTAGGGTCCGGTGTTTCACCTGTGTGGAAGCTTCCTGTTCCACAGCTATCAACCTGAATTTTTTCCGATAACTCAGCCTGTTCAACCAAATCTCGAAATACGCCCTCGGCAATTGCTGAACGGCAAATATTCCCCAAACAAACAAACAGAACCTTGACCAAAATATCCTCCTGTATGGACAGTATTTTTCTTTCCATGATTATTTCAATAACGAGCAACGCAAGCAACAAATATCAACACCGAGAAGATGCTGTTACGAATAGGCTATAGCACGGCTAAGCTGTAGAGGACTAGTCTGTATTGTTATTGTTAACGTCGGATAAAAAAACAAGCCGTGAGGAGAAGATAATGACATCAGCCAGCCTGGTCAGCCTGAGTAACAATTCCTCAACCCAACGCATTGCGGATCATCTGAAAAATGATGGTGCGGTGATAATAAAAGATCAGGTCGTGTCGAAAATTTGTGATGGCGTAGCGACGGATTTGCGCAATCACTTTGATAGCGAAGGCACTTATGCAGAAAGTGACTTTAACGGATACAATACGCTCCGAACCTCTGGAATTCTGGCTAAATCTCGAGCTTCTGCTGATCTGATCGGCGAGGCAAAGGTCATGTCCGTGATTGATGAAGTCTTATTGCCGTTTTGTGAGAATTACCGCATAGGCAGCACCACCGGTATTGAAATTCTTCCCGGTGAAAGTGCCCAGGTTTTGCACCGTGATGACAGCATTTATCCGATGCGTATGCCGGGAATGGAATGGCAGGTCGGGGTGATGTGGGCATTGACTGATTTCACGGTGGAAAATGGAGCGACACAAGTTGTTCCGGGTAGTCACAGGTGGATGAGTGAGCGCCCGGCTCAACCACATGAAATCGTTCAAATGGACATGCAAAAAGGTTCGGTTTTGCTGTATTTGGGGTCAACGCTGCATGGTGGTGGTGAAAACCGCACGAACCAGCCCCGAATGGGCTTGATCAATACCTATAGTCTTGGTTGGCTGCGACAGGAAGTGAACCAGTATTTGACCATTCCGCGTGATGTTGCCATGTCCTATCCACAACACATTCAACGTCTTTTGGGCTATCAGGCCCATGGTTTGTTTCTGGGGAAATACCCTGATGATCCTGATAATACCTGGTATAAAGATTAAAGCTGGAATAGATAAAATCTTGGCATGGACAAGGAAGCCCCATTAAGGTTATGCTGTTGATCTTGATTAACTAAAAAACACCTTTTTCAGGCTAAAATGTGCCATGCAAAGCATTTCCGAGAGTGATCTGGTCCAACGTCTGGAATTTGATAATCCATGGTGGGCGTTTACAGATGACACGCAAATCAGCTTTCGCGTGGCGTCTCGACGGTCTTTTTTTACGACTTTTCGAAACCAGGTAGAGGATCTTGAAAAGGGGCAGGTCTTAGCTCTGGCTGGGCCTTTGCGGGCTGGCAAGACTGTGTTGATGCGTCAGGTTGTGGCGTCGCTTATTGAGAGCGGGGTTTCGTCTCAGGCCGTTTTCTATTGTGCACTGACCACCCCCAGCTATACAGCGGTATCACTGGCAGCCTTGTTTGAGATGTTTTGCCGTCATCATCAGCACCCCGAAGGGGGCGTGATGTATGTGTTTTATGATGAGGCACAATATGTCCGTGGCTGGGAAGATGAACTGCTTGCGCTTGCCAAGCGGTTCCCCAATGTGCGGTTTGTTACGGCTGTTTCTGCCGGGGCACCTTCGTTGGTTAGTGAGGCATTATCCCATGATGGGCGTATGAAAACGTTCATTCTGCCACCTCTGACATTTCCAGAATTTTTACAATACCGGGAAACCGAAGAGCAATTGTTTGACTTAGATAAAACCGCTGAAGGCGGCAACGTTGCCTTAAAAAGCGGGGCCATATCCAATTTGAATGCCGAATTCCACCGATATGTGAATTTCGGTGGGTTTTTGGAAGGCGTTTTGGGCCAAAAGCGCGAAGGTGCGCCTGCACCAACCTTTATTCGTGATGGTGTTGCCGATCGGGTATTGCATAAAGACCTTGCTGGTATGCACGGGGTCAACGATGTTCAGGAGCTCAATCGGTTGTTTGGCTTGCTGGCCTATAATACAGGGCTGGAAGTGAGTATGGATGATCTGGCTCGCACGGCAAACATAGCTAAAAATACAGTGCGAAAATATTTGGATTACCTGGAATCGGCATTTTTAATCAGGCGGGTAGCCCGTCTTGACCGGGATGCCAAACGGTTCCAACGCGCTGTCGCCTTTAAGGTCTATCTGACCAGCCCGTGTTTATACAGTGCCTTATTCGGCCCCGTTGCCCCCAATGAT